>JAKRSG010000401.1 GCA_022402405.1 Bacteroidia bacterium
TTCATAACAAATAACCCACTAAGAAATTTGTGTTTGTCTACATTACAGGATACGTAATCGGAAGTGTTCTTTTACTTGTTCTTTTCTAAAGAAAACTAATCCTATAAAAAATAAATCTACACTTACCTTAACACTCGGGTCTTGCTTTATTTGTTCCCAAGCATCTGTCATGCCTTTACTCCAATAAATATCATCAAAAATAAGCATGCTATCGTTATGCAAATAGGGTTTTATCCACTCAAAATATCGAAGGGTAGCTTCATAGCTGTGGTTACCATCAATAAATACTAAATCTACTTTGGATAAGTCTTTTAAGAGATTTGGTAAATGCTCATCAAAGGTTCCTTCTAAGGAGTGAATGACTTGGTGTTTTTCTAATTCTTCAAGCGCAATTTTTCTAACTTCTTTGCTAGCCTCTATAGTGTAAATGCTAGTTTCATTGGAGGCATTTAAAGCTAAATATTGAGTGGTAATTCCAAGTGAAGTTCCGAGTTCAATGCAAGTATTATGGTTCAAATATTGCCTTATTCTGCTTATGATTTGGGCAATTCTGGCAGGTTTTAAATGACGAGAAGCAAGTGTTTTAACTCGCACATTTCTGCTATGTGATGAAGCCCCAAAGTCTTCATAAAAAAGAGCGCGATTATCTTTCAATAATCGTGCTCTTCTGTTTTCTATAGCCTCATAAGAAGCTGTATTTTTTTCTCTTTTAATACAATTTTGATACAAGCTAAATACAAAAGGAGAATGTAATACATCAATCCATTTTGCATTTAGATAATGCAAACAAAAATGCTTTATAAAATGTAGGTTCAAACTAATTTACTCTTCTGTTGGCTTGTTTCTTAAAGCCTTTAAAGCTTTTAATTTTTCTTCTAATCCAACAATATGCTTGTTAGCAATTTCAATTTTCGACTTAATTTGATCTGCCAAAGGATTACCAGCCTTAAAGAATCCTAAGTTATTATCCCAAGTTTCGATATCTTTTTTCATGCCTCTGATGCGCTCTAATAAAATTTTCTCTTCTCTCTGTAACTTCTGAGCACCATTGGGAGAACTAGCTAATAATTCAAAATTTTGTTTGTCGCGATCTTCTCTCATTTCTTTATTCAGTTGCTTGTGCTTAGAATAAAGTTTGTCTAATAAATCGTTGTACTGCTTGTTAATACTATCTTTTTTAGCAGCAGGTACAAAACCAATAGCATTCCAATCGCTCTGAATTTGCTTTAAATCTGCGAAAACATTTTGGGTGTTCTCGGCTGAATTTAATGCTTCTAATTTTTCAATGAGAGCCATTTTTTGATTTAAATTTTCAGTTTGCTCGGCAATCTGACTAGCATAACGTTCAGATTTTTTGGCGAAGAAGCCATCACACGCATTTCTAAATCTGCGCCATACCGCGTCGTTTACTTTATCTGGAGCCGGACCAATTTTCTTCCAAGCTTCCTGCAAGCGCTTTAATTCGTCGGTTTGCTTGTTCCAATCAATTGGGTTGGCTGCAATAGATTCAGCTTTTTCGCACAAGTCTTCTTTGGCTTTTAAGTTTGCATTTCTTTCGGCATGCATTTGCTTAAAGAAGTTGTTTTTGTTGGCATAGAAAGTATTTCTGGCTTCTCTAAATTCGTTCCATACTTCCTCGCGAACAGCCATTGGAACATGACCAATTTTCTTCCAAGCTTCCATTAGCTCGTTTAATACTGTGCTTTGTTCCATCCACTCTTTAATGCGCGTGGTTTTAAGCTGAGCCAACTCTTTTGCTTTTGCCAATAGTTCTTGCTTAGCAGCCAAATTTTGTTTGCGTACTTCTTCTAATTCTTCAGTTTTAGCTTTAATCTTTTCATAAACCTTATCTACTTCAAGCTTAAATCTGTTCCAAATATCGTCAGAAGCCTCGCGTGCAACCGGACCAATAAACTTCCATTCTTCTTGGTATTTTTTTACACTGATAACAGCCTTTTTGATATTATCTTCTTTTAGTAACTCACTAACTCTAGAGATAAGCTCAATCTTTTGGTCAAGGTTTTTACTTCTATCTAAATCTTTTAACTCGTTATTTATAGATAACCTATCATAAAACATTTCATTTAATACACGATAGCTTTCCCAAAGGTTGTCTATATGCTCTTTCGGAACATTTTTAATCAATTTCCACTCAGCTTGAAGCTCCTTTAATCTTTTAAGACTATTGGCTGTTTCTTCGCTTTCATTTAATTTTTTTATTTCCTCTAAGATTGCCTCTTTCTTGCGGAGGTTTTCTAGTTTCTCGGCTTCCTGACGTTTACGTGCGTCTTCTTTTCTTTGTTTTAAAGCCGAAAACGCCGTGTTAAATTCATCTTTAATTGAATCACCCTTAAATTCAAATGCATCTTTTTCGCCACCTTCTTCTAAGAATTTTGCCAATGCTTCGGCTTTTTCTTCGGCAATGGCTTGATCCAAAAATGGCTTAATTGCTTTAAAAGTTAATAAAGCCTCTCCAAGTTCTTTGTCGCTTGCAGCTTTTAAAGCCGTTTGCAGAAGTTCTGTTTTAGATAAATGAGAATAATCGGGCAATTCTTCCACCGATTCTAACTCGTGTTCATCATCAGTTAACTCATGACTTAATTCTACATTTGATTCTACCATTGCAATATTTTCTGTTGCAATAGGTTCAGTACTGGCAGTTGACATTACTACAGGTTCTAAGGGAGAAACGGTTTCATTAGTTGCCGTTTCTACTGAATTAACCACTGGATTTGTTTCTTCCACAGGTTCATTAGTTACGTTTTCCAAGTCTTGATTCATGGTATTATTTTACATTCAAATAAAAATGAGGTCAAAAATAACTTTAAATCCGATATTTTTGTGCTTGTATTTCACAAAAATTATCCTTTTATGCCAGTCAAACTAATTGAATGTCCGAGGGATGCTATGCAAGGCATTCATCATTTCATAGATACTCAAAAAAAAATTAACTATTTGAACCAACTTTTAAAGGTTGGATTTGATACTTTAGACTTTGGTAGCTTTGTGTCACCAAAGGCCATTCCTCAAATGCGAGATACTGCAGAAGTCTTAGCTGGCTTGGATTTAGAGTCGGTTCAGACCAAGCTTTTGGCCATAATTGCCAACGTTCGTGGAGCAGAAGAGGCCTGTAAATACCAAGAAATTTCCTATTTAGGTTTTCCTTTTTCTATCTCAGAAACGTTTCAGCAGCGTAATACAAACTCTAGCATTGCCGAGAGTTTAAACACGGTTGAGGCCATTCAGAACCTATGTTTAAAGCACCAAAAAGAATTGGTAGTTTATATAAGCATGGGTTTTGGAAACCCTTATGGAGATGAATGGAATGCCGATATTGTAGAGAAATGGGTTTCAAAAATGGATAGCTTAGGCATAAAGATAATATCATTAAGCGATACCATTGGCATGGCTGAACCAAGCTCTATTTCTTATATATTTAAAGAGTTAGTTGGTAGAATGCCTCACATAGAATTTGGTGCGCATTTGCATACTACTCCAAACTCTTGGGAGGAAAAACTTGAGGCAGCTTGGGAAAATGGTTGTAGAAGATTTGATGGTGCTATCATGGGTTTAGGTGGATGTCCAATGGCAAGCGATAGTTTAACAGGAAACATGGCAACAGAGAATATCATTCATTTCTTAAACAAAAAAGAGCAAGATTTGGATCTTGATATTTCTGAATTTGAGAAAAGTTTGATTTTGGCTAAAACAGTTTTTTAATTATGTGTTTTGCACAACCAGAAAATACAATGGCATTCCAACTGTAATGTTTACTGGGAAAGTTAAGGCCAATGCCATGGGTAAAAATAATCCGGGATTAGCTTTTGGTACCGATACTTTCATGGTAGCTGGAACAGCGATATAAGAAGCACTGGCAGCTAAAATGGCAAACATAAATCTGTTGCTAATATCATGAGTGATAAATGAGCTTAAATATGCAATTAAACAACCATTTATAAGCGGCATAATAGTAGCGAACAACACAGGAAACCAACCATTCGCAAAAAATGATTTAAGTTTTTTGCCACTGCTTATTCCCATATCTAATAAAAAGATGGCTAAAAATCCTTTGAATAAATCATTGGTAAAGGGTTTAATACCTTCTGCTTGTTTGGCATTGGCGATATAACCAATTATTAAACTTCCTAAAATTAAAAGTACACTGCCATTGGTAAATGAATGATTAATTACATTGCGTTTACTTAGTTTTTGTGCACCTTCTTTATTGAACATAGATATTAATAATAAAGCAACAATAATAGCAGGTGATTCCATTAAGGCCATGATAGCAACCATATGTCCGTGCAAACCCAATTGTTGAGACTCTAAATAGGATACGGCTGTAACAAATGTAACAGCACTAACAGAGCCATAAGCTGCAGCTATAGCACCAGAA
>JAKRSG010000402.1 GCA_022402405.1 Bacteroidia bacterium
TTCAAAAAATACAAGGCAAATCCCACCGGAATATCTCCTTCAAAGCCCAAAATACAAGTAGCAACAGCATTCTCCTGAAACAAATAGTTGGCAATTTTTTCTTCAGTTGCCTCTACTCGATCGCTCAGTTTTTCGTATTCTGCAATTCCCTTTATAAAATGTAGGATCAGGCCGCAATCGTTAACAGTGGCCTTACGAATAGAAAATTCGCTCATCAATAGATTAATTTATTTGGCTTAAAATAACCTTTCCACTTTCTTGGATAAGGCGCAAAATCTTTCCCTGGTCGGGCCACAATCTCCCCATCAAATTCTACTAACCAAGTATTTTTTCTGATTCTCTTTCCTTTGATGGTGCCTTTGCTAAGGGCACGCGGACCCGCATCTGGACAAAAACAACTGCGGTTGTAGATGACTTTATGTTTCTCAAAATCGCCCTGTTTAATTACAAAACTATTCCCTTTTGGAGGATCCATTTCAAACTCAAACGACTCAAAATATTCATCATCAGAAATCATCTCATACTCGGCAAACTGATGAGAGAACTTAAACACCCATTTGGAGCCTGCATCGTAGTTTACATCAAAGTAAATGCTATCGTAAACACGTTTAGTAATTTGAGTGTTTGCCTGATAAACAAACCTCTTAATTTCTGGATTTTGCTTAGGCTTCTCCTGAGCCATTAAACCAAAACCACACATAATAATTAGCAGACTAAATAGATATCTCATAGCACAAATGTAGGGAATTATGAAGTATGAATTATGAATTATGAAATTTTTTAACTGGCCTTCATTCGTAATTCGTAATCCCTAATTCGTAATTATTAAAACAATTTTTTCCAAGTAAAGTTTATCAATTTCATCAAAGTGATTTAGAAACTCACTGTCTACATCCAAAACGGCAATTACTTCTCGGTTTGAACCAAATATAGGAACTACAATCTCGGATAAACTGGCGCTGGAACAGGCGATGTGGCCGGGAAACTGATGTACATCTGGAACGATGATTGTTTCTTTTTTCTGCCACGTGCTGCCACATACACCTTTGCCAAATGCAATGCGCGTGCAGGCTACAGGACCTTGAAACGGCCCTAATACTAGTTCATTGTTTTTTACAATATAAAAGCCAACCCACCACCACTTAAATGTCTCTTTTAAGAGCGCACACGTGTTGGCAAGGTTGGCTATAAAATCCTTCTCGCCATGCAGCAAAGCTTCTAGCTGCGGCAATAGCTGAAGGTAAATTTCTTCTTTCCCTAATTGGGTATTTATAGAAACCGTATGCAAGATTAGTTTGCTGGTGCTTGGGTACTATCAGCAGCAACTGGCGCAGCAGCAGGTGCTTCAGTAGCTTCTGGTGCAGCTACGTTTGCTCTGTTAACTGAGTATTCAGCTTTGTCTGACTTATACTGATCGTTTGTTTCTAAGGTTTTTTGAGCCTCTTCTGTACCGTAATGACAAGCACTAAATGTAGCTGCAAATGCAATGGCAATGAATAATTTCTTCATATTGTTTTAATTAATTTATTCTGTTTTGGCGTGCAAATATAAAATTTAGATTCACTTTATTTCAATTCAAACTCAGTAGCACCAATTTTAAATCCTTCGCAATATAACTCTGCTTTGTAAATACCTTTCGAAAACACACTTCCTTTATCCCAATAGATACTTACATTCTGAGCTTCTTGGTTAAATTCTATGCTTTTTTTAGCACTGTATAACGACTCTTCATTCTGAAACATGAAGGTACCCGAACCGGCTGCTTGGTTGTAAACGGTGGCGCCATCCGGACCAACAACTTTTAAATAGATGTCTTTTTTACCTTGTTCACTTACGTAGTTCTCGTTTATTTTAAAGGTAAGTTTTAATTGCTCTAGCTGACTTACACGAATCGTTTCTTTTTCTTTGCCGTTGCTTCTTATTTTAACTCCGGTTACAAAAATATTTTCGGCACTTAACTTGGCTCCTATGGCCACTTTGTTGCTTAATCGAGCAATGTCCATGTTCAAGTTTTCGTTCTTACGCTTTTGCTTATCGATGTCGGTTTTAAGTGTTTTGTTCTCGGTGTTTAAAGCAATAATTACGGTGTTTAATGAATCAATCTGACCAATATACTTACGTTTATAATAGCGCAATAAATCCAACTCGTCGTTAGCCTTTTCTAATTCTTGCTTGGTTAAATTTCCTTTACGCAAGATTTTTTCAATTCTGTCGGCAAACATTTGTAAAGAGTCGTTCTTCTCTCTTAAGAACTGATCCAACTCTGAGTTTTTACCTTTGTATTCAGTAAGTTCTAATTCTGTTTCGTTTAATACCGTTTCTAACTCGGCTCTGGCCGAATCTGATTGAAATAATTCTACCTCTTTAAAGGCTAGTTTTTTGTCGGTTTTAAAATAGTTAAAGGTAAAAAAGCCCAACAACATCAAGAGTAATATATTAAGAACCGTTTGAAATATTATGACAATACGATACTTCCTTAATTTTTTTTCTTCACTTTCCATGCGACAAAAATAGGGATATGTAAGTATTAACAAATTTTTTTGTAAGCGATTTAGTATTATTGCTCCAAAAATTATTGCTTTGAAAATCACTACCACACCTATTGAAGGCATTCTCGTTATTGAACCTCAAATATTTAGAGACAGCAGAGGTTATTTTTTCGAAAGTTTTAACCAAGATAAAATGTTGGCTGCCGGCATACATCTTAATTTTGTGCAAGACAATCAATCGCTCTCACAAAAGGGTGCCGTACGCGGATTACATTTTCAAGCACCGCCTTTTGAACAAGGTAAGCTGGTGCGCGTGGTTAAAGGTGCCGTTCGTGATGTAGTGGTAGATATCCGCAAAAATTCTGCTACTTATGGGCAGCATTTCTCTATCGACCTCACCGAAGAGAACCAACTTATGTTCTGGATTCCACCGGGCTTTGCGCATGGTTTCGAAACTTTAGAAGATAATACCATTTTCTTGTACAAATGCACCAACCTCTACAATAAAGAATCAGAAGGTGGATTGCTTTGGAAGGACCCAGCACTAGGTATCAAATGGCAAACGGCTGAACCTATCGTTTCGGATAAGGATCAAATTTTGCCCACACTAAACAACTTCATTTCTCCGTTCTAAATAGAATTATGAAAGCCTTTTTTAGTATCGTTTTTATCTTTTTAAGCAGCATCCTCTGGGCGCAAAATCCCAAGGAAGAAGTGGTAGTTAAAACACTAGAGGTTGGTCAAAAACTGCGCATCAACGCCTGCAAGTCGGGTCAGACAGAATTTGCCTCTATGGATGTGTACGCGCGCACCAAAGCCTACAACGAAAAAAAGGTAAACAAAAAAACGGGCGAGGGACTTATAGAAGAATTTTTTAAAGACAAAAGCATAGACGCCAAACGCCTACCATGCGTTATGGGAAACAAACAGTACACCATCGCAGCCTACCACGAGTTTGAGGTAAAAGGCGAAACCAAACGCGTTGTTTTATGCTATACCGCCTACCCTCTAACCCTTATTTGGATAGAGCTAGACAAGGCCATAGAGCTAGGAGAAATCTCTTTTGACTAAGCCATTATTATTTCGGTTTGAACCTATTTTTATTGCTCTTTTAGATTTACATTCATAGTGAAAGTTACGGTATACACAGATGGTTCGGCCAGAGGAAACCCAGGAAACGGGGGATACGGAATTGTGCTATTGAGCGGCCAACATAGAAAAGAAATGAGCGCGGGGTACCGACTTACTACCAATAATCGCATGGAATTATTGGCCGTTATTGTAGCATTAGAATCTATGAAAATGCCAAATCTCGATATTACGGTTTATACCGATAGCAAATACGTGTGCGAAGCCGTTGAAAAAGGTTGGGTATTTAATTGGGTGCGCACAGGTTTTAAAGACAAAAAAAAGTCCGACCTCTGGAAACGTTTCTTAGCCATTTACCCAAAACATCAGGTAAAATTTAAATGGATTAAAGGTCATGCCGGCCACCCCATGAACGAGCGCTGCGACCAACTAGCCACCGCCGCCGCAGATAGCGGTCAGTTGTTGGTTGATACGTGGTATGAGGAATTATGAAGTATGAATTATGAATTATGAATGAAGGCCAGTTTTAAATTTCATAATTCATAATTCATAATTAATTCCTAACTTCGTTAGAAATAAATGCCTTTGTTATGATTAAAATACTCGTTCCTACAGATTATTCTCCGGAAGCAAAAAATGCTACACTCTACGCTTATCAATTTGCTAAATACACGAATAGCAGCATCGTGCTTTATCATGCTATGCCTAGTGTTATTCCCCTA
>JAKRSG010000403.1 GCA_022402405.1 Bacteroidia bacterium
TTTTAGAATTTCTTTGTTGGGAGGTATGGCAGATTGCCCAGTTATAAAAATTTTTTTAAGCCTAAATGCATCAGAAGTTCTGAAGATTGAACCAATGTTATTTCCACTTCTAAGTTGGTCTAAAATGATGTAAATGTCATGTTTTTCTGATAGTTTGAAGTTTTCTGTATTTAAACGGTTTAACTCGGAGGTGCTTAATTTTTTAGGATGCATGGTCGTTTTCAATTATTAACTGGTAAGGTGTTGCAAATAACATATTCTTAAGTTTGCAAACACAAAATTATTACTACATTTGTACAAAATTATCAAACCATGAGATATCATTACACAAAGCGACTTGCTAACAGATTAGTCCTAACGCTTTTAATAGCAGGTCTAAGTTTTCAATCGTTCTCGCAAGATCGAGCTCCCCGTTTATCAGTGAGTGCCGCGCTAGGTATTCCGGTAACAATGTTTTCAATTAACTCAAAGCCAGTAGGTATTTACACTGCAGCAGCACGTTATTCATTTAATAAGTCTTGGTCTTTAGAAGCCAAAGTTACAGCCAATACTTTTTATAATAACGCTACAGGGCATGGTAGAAAAGCAAAGTTAGACGGTACGCCTTCGGATGTTATTACTTACCGTACCCCCATTTATGGATTAAATGGTATTTTTTACTATAACATTCATAACTTATTTGGATTGGATAGATTGCCAGATTCAAAGTGGTTACCTTATGTAAACTTTGGAGGAGGGTTAAATTGGTACAAACCTTCTGCATCTTTTGCTGATGGTAAGACAGCCAATGCAACTTCATTTGGTAAGCCATTCCGTGATTACCAATTGGGATTAGGTACTCGTTATTATTTAAATCATATCATAGATTTATATGGTGGTGCAGAATACCATTACGTGGAGTCATATTATTTAGATGCAATCAGAGAAGCTACAAATCCTAGTTACGACGATTATTTTAATTTTTATGCTGGTATCAGTGTGAAATTAGGTTCAAAAAAGCACAACAACTTAATTGATTGGTCTAAGAAAAATGTTGAGAAACAAAACGAAGACCCTAAAGATTACAGTCAGTGGGCAGTTGATGGAACAGTAGGATTACCTGTTTTATTTACTCCTGTTGGTTATAACTTTACAGGAATGTTTGGTTTAGGTTTAAGATATTCATTTAATAATTTCTTGTCAGGTCAGGTAAACTTTGCTTACGGAAAAGTAGCTGGAGATCAAGAAACAACTGGTACTCCAACTATTGGTAATCCAGAAAGCATCAAAGAATTCTCGACTAGTTTGAGACAAATATCTGGACGTGTTTTAATAAACGTAAGAAGTTTAATGGCAGAGCCAAGTAATAGAATGGATTGGAATCATTATGCAGTGGCTGGTGTTGGGTATACTAAGGCAGTTGGAGATGTTACTTTTGCTAATGGAAAAACTACAAATGATGCATCTCTATCTGTTTCTCCAGGTATCCAAACCATTGTATTGGGTTATCAGGCCAGAAAATACATAAATCATCAACTTGACGCCATTGGTGGATTGGATTTCAATTACAATCAAAGTAAGTGGATTGACAATGCCTACAACAAGTCAGGTTTAAACCATCATTTATATTTCCATGCAGGTGTAACATACAAAATTGGTACCTCTAAAGATAAAGAGCACATTGATTGGGCATATGAGAACTATAACAATTTCAAAAACAAGAGAACTACTTTAGAGCAAGTTCCTGTTATAGAGAAGCCAGTTACAGAAGAACCAAAAATTGAGACTACACCAGTGGTGGTAGAACCAGCAGTAGAGCCAGCTCCAAAAGTAGAGCCAACTCCAGCAGTTGAACCTGCTCCAGTGGTAGAGCCAGCTCCAAAAGTAACTCCAAGTGTAGAGCCTGCTCCAGTTGCTGAGCCAACACCTGCTGTTACTCCAGCTCCTAGAAGAAATACTCCAAGAGCAACTACTCCAAGAGAAAATGCTCCAGTGGCAGAAACTAAACCATATGTTGCTAGCAATGATGTAACTCCACCACCATCAAGATACAATGTAATTGTAGGTTGTTACAGTGTAAATAAGTTAGCTGTTGCTAAAAATACTCAGAGGAGATTAGCATCTAAAGGATACGAACCTAGTATTTACAGAAGCTCGATGAATTCTAGAATGTTAAGATTATCAGTAATTTCAACTGATGATAGAGCAGAAGCTATCAAAGTATTAAGAAAAGCTCGTAAAGAAGTAGATCCAAACTCTTGGTTGTATATATACAATGCACAGTAGTTTGTAGATAACTGATTCTGAGAAATTATTTAGTTCTCATACAATGGATTATCTTAGCAGATATTTTACTGCAAAGAATTCATTGTATGAGAACTATTTTTTTTGTGACCTTCTTAACGGTTTTTGCTGGTATTTCATTTGCCCAAAAATCACCTAAAGCCCCAGAAAAAGGAGCTACAGGTAAGCTACAAAAGCCGGATGTTTCTGTGTTGGATGACTCTGCTCCAAAAACTACAGAGGGTAAAAAGGATGCATCCGCGGATACTATGAATATTATACCTCCCACTGCATATAGCAGATCTTCGGTTGGTGGAAATTTCGGAATTGCCTTTGGTGCAACAGATATCCCTGCAGATGCTATTTATCCTGGCTTTGGAGCTTATGCTAAGGTTTCTTTAAATCATATCATGGGACTAAGAGTTCAATACTTACAGGGGAAAATTTCTGGAGCTAATACCCGTAGTAATTCTCGCGAAAATGTGTATTTCAATAGTTCCGTTAATAATCTTTCATTACAAGCTATTTTTAATTTAGGTACTATAGATTATCGCAAAAGTTTTCCATTAAATAATTTTTATTTTGGAGTAGGATTAAGTCGTTTATCTTATTCTTCTGCTCGTGATACGTTTAATGCCATTACCAATAAGCGCGATAATGTGGCTAATTTTTCTAATACCAGTTTAACAGTTCCGTTAATCTTTGGATACAAAAGAAAAATATCAAAGAATTTTGATGTGGGTGCAGAATTCGATTATTTTATCGGTTCAAAAGATGATATCGATATCACTAATATTACGAGTGCCTTACCCGATGGAAATGGGTACTTTATGGTAAATGTTTCTTATAATATTACTACAGCGGCCAAACCTAAACATATGGATTGGAGCAATCCTATCGATAAAATTTACCGCGATTTAAAAGAGGCCAAAGACCAAGCTGAGGCCATGAAAAATGATGCAGATAAGGATGGTATTCCAGATTATTTGGATCAAGAACCTAATACTCCAGAAGGGTATAAAGTAGATAATAAAGGGGTAACTTTAGATAGTGATGAAGATGGTATCCCAGATTCAATAGATCCAGATCCATATGGGTTCAGCAAAACAATGGGTTTATATTTTCCTGATGGAACCGTGGGTGGAAGTGATGGCGCAGGTAATATTTATCGTTTAAATGATTCTATTCCTAAAACAGAATTTGTTACCATTTCTAAAAGTGGTTTTGGTTTGCCTACTATTGTATTCCCTCCAAATCATTTTACGGTGCATGTAGAGCAATATAGTTTGTTGCAACAAGTGGCTCGTATTTTAATGGTAGATACTTCTGCATCTCTTGTAATTATTGGTCATTCAGATAACAATAAACCTAATTTAACTCAATTAACATTGGCTGAACGCCGTGCTCTTGAAGTAAAACGTAGATTATATAAGGTTTACGAAATTGAAGAAAATCGCATGTTGGTTTTCTCTCATAAAGATCCTTATGTAGAAAAATATAAAATGAGCACAGAAGGTCTTGATAGAAAAGTTGAGTTTAGAATTATTAGACCCGTTCAAAAGCGTCAACCTCGTATTGATAAGGAAGAACTCAAGTAATCATCAACTTTAAATGGGTGTGGTATCATGAGCATACAGATGGTCGACCTAAAAGGTCAGTACAGCCATATTAAAGATGAAATCGATTCTGCCATACAGGATGTTATAAATCAAGGTCAGTTTATAAAAGGCAAACAAATTGCAGATTTTGAACAAAATCTTGCAAAATGCCTTCAAGTGAAACATGTTATCACTTGTGCAAATGGAACCGACGCATTGCAAATAGCAATGATGGCCTTAAATTTATCTCCTGGAGATGAAATTATTATTCCCACATTTACCTATGCCGCTACAGCTGAGGTAGCAGCTCTCCTCGGATTAATACCCGTTTTTGTTGATGTTAATTCCAACACATTTACTATTGATACAACTCAAATAGAAAAATGTATTTCGGTTCGAACCAAAGCGATAGTACCGGTTCATTTGTTTGGCCAATGCGCCAATATGGATGAAATTATGCGTTTAGCTAAACAATATAATTTAGCA
>JAKRSG010000404.1 GCA_022402405.1 Bacteroidia bacterium
TCAAACCATAAGAAAATTGCCATTTGTAAAAGATGTGAGTTATGTAGGTAAATCGAACTTAATAGGAGAGGAAGAAGTGGTGAGCGACAGGAGTATTGAGAATCAATTGAGGCAGTTGGCTCAGACATTTGAAAAAGAGGATACCAGTAAAAGCGATAATCGTTTAGGAAAAAGTTATGATCAAATGCATCAAATTAGTTCTGATTTTCTCTACCAAAGAGGATGGCAAGGTAAAGGAGTTAGGGTGGCTGTTTTGGATGCCGGCTTTAACAATTTGGATAAGCTACCTGCTTTTAAACATTTATTTGACGAGCAAAGAATTATTTCTACCTGGGATTTTGTTGAAGCCGAAGAAGAGGTGTTTGAAGATGATGAGCACGGTTTGGCAGTTATGAGTTGTTTGGCAGCGCAATCACCAGAAAATATTGTAGGAGGTGCTCCCAAAAGTGAATATATTTTATTGAGGACAGAAAATCCTTCTTCAGAATATTTGGTAGAAGAATACTTTTGGCTTTTTGCAGCAGAATATGCAGATAGTGCTGGTGTTGATATTATCAATTCATCATTAGGTTATTCTAAGCACGATGAAAAATCTATGGGCCATAAGTTTTCTGAGCTTGATGGAAAGACCACAGTGGTAACGAAAGCAGCAGAAATAGCTTCTTCTAAAGGGATATTGATAGTGGCTAGTGCCGGAAATGAAGGCAATGATCCTTGGAGAAAAATTACTGCACCATCTGACGGTGAATTAGTGTTAAGTGTTGGCGCAGTAGATAAAAAGGGAAATCAGGTTAGTTTTAGTTCGGTAGGACCAACAGCAGATAAACGTATAAAGCCTGATGTGGTTGCTAGGGGAAAAAATACCAATTTACTTGCAGCAAACGGAAGAACTTTTGAGGGTAATGGCACTTCTTACGCTTGCCCAATTATTTCTGCTAGTGCCGCCCAATTATTGCAATTAGCACCCAAATCGAGTGCCCAAAAATTAAAAGAAGTTATTGTGTTAAGTGCTAATAATTATCATGCACCCAATAAGCAAATAGGTTGTGGTTTACCCAATTTAGAATTAGCATCCCAGATGATTTTAGTGAATAAAGACAGTATTATCAAGGTGTTTTTTAATGATGAAAAGAACTTGGATATTATAGTCTTTTCTGGTGCTAAACAAAAAGTAAAAATAAGTATAGAAGATTCTCTAGGAGAGATTGTTGAAAGACAAAACTATTCATTTTCCAAAGGTTTGAACCGAATAGAAATGAGATTAAACAAAAAACGCGCAAGTGGTTTATACCAATTACGCGTTGAATTACCTTCTAAAACCTTAAAGGCAGAATGTATTAAGCCTTAGATTTCTCTATTTGTAAAGCTGGAATATTAATATTTAATAAATAGAAAGCTCCGAAAAACAAGCTGCTATAAAATAAATCAGATGCAAAGGTGTTCTGAAAATAGGGCAGTCCTGCTGCATAGCAATTAAGTACTCCTGCTAAATCATGTGTGTATAACGGACTAATTGAAGTAGGGTAGAAGAACACTAAATTGGTAATTAGGAAAAAACTAACCGAAGAAGCCAATGAAGATAAGGCTACATTATACCAAGTAATATTTTTCTTTAATTGTGTACCAATGAAAATGCTTACAGCAAATGCGCCATAAGTAACTAACATGCCTAGCCCATAAAAACCTAAGAATACATCACTAATAAGTAAGGCAGCAAAGGGAATAAGGTAAGCTAAGTATTTTCTATTTAAATAAGCTCCGCCAAATAAAGCAATAGCGCCAATCGGACTAAAATTAGGAGCATGAGGAATTAATCTTAAAAATGCTGCAACAAAAACGATGGCAGCTATAGCAAGTATTCTATTGTTCATATTTGTTTTAACTTAATGTGGCGAAAATAAGAAGCTTTTGAGATAATACAACACAGTTGTGTAAATCTTTTACAATTCGTGAATAAACAAAGTCGGAAAAACCGCAAAAAAATTACCTTCTAAAAAAGTTAGTCCCCTTTCATAAAAAAACTTGTCGCACTTCATTAAAATCACTTAAATTGCATGCGTTTATTTGTATTTTTTGCTAAATAAACTTTGATTAAATCAGAAATCGAAAGACAATTTTAAAACCCAAACATATATGAAAAAAGGTTTATTATTAGCTGGTGTATTTGCTTTTTTGCTTGGTACAAACAAGCTGCAAGCACAAGGAAATGCTACTACAGCCCCAACAAAAACTACCTTGTTAGAAAAGGTAACTGCCAATCCGGGAGAGTTAAAGATTGGCTATGAAAAGTATTTATTGCCTAATGGATTAACACTTATTATTCACGAAGATCATTCAGATCCAATTGTGCATGTAGAAGTAACTTACCACGTTGGTTCAGCCAGAGAAACCCCTGGAAAATCTGGTTTTGCTCACTTTTTTGAACACATGATGTTCCAAGGTTCTTTGAATGTAAAAGATGAAGAGCATTTTAAAATTGTACAAGGTGCGGGTGGACAAATGAACGGTACTACAAATAGAGACCGTACCAACTATTTTCAAACATTGCCTGCAAATTATTTAGAAACTGCTTTATGGTTAGAAGCAGATAGAATGGGTTTTTTATTAGACTCTGTAACCCAAAAGAAATTTGAGGTTCAACGTGCAACGGTAAAAAATGAAAAAGGTCAAAATGTAGATAATGTACCTTATGGAAAAAGAAGTGAAATTAATGATGCTGCTTTATATCCTGAAGGTCACCCATACAGTTGGCCAACTATTGGTTATTTGGAAGATTTAGATCGAGTTAATGTTGAAGATTTGAAAAACTTCTTCATGCGTTGGTACGGACCAAATAATGCTTGTGTGGTGGTATCGGGAGATGTTACTCCAGCAGATGTTGTAAAGTTAACCGAAAAATATTTTGGATCGATTCCAAGAGGTCCAGAAGTACGTGCACAAAGGGTAGATCCAGTTCGTTTGCCAGATAATAAATATGTAAACTATGGTGATGATGTTTTTGCACCTATGTATGCTTTTACATATCCATCAGTTAAACAATACCATCAAGACGAAGCTGCTTTAGATTTATTAGGATTTGTATTGGGTAATGGAAATAACTCAATTCTACATAAGAATTTCATTAAGCCTGAGAAAGCAATTCAGTTAGCTTCATTTAATTTGGGTTCTGAATTGGCAGGTGAATTTGGTATAATCTTTTTAGCTATGCCAAATTTTGAAGGAGATAATGATATAGAAAAGGGATTATTAGCTACTTTGGAAGAATTTGATCAAAAAGGAATTAACGATGATGATTTGAACCGTGCTAAGGGTCAATATGAAACCTCTATTATCCAAAGCATGCAAAGTGTTGGTAGTAGGGCAAGTATCTTAAGTCAGATGTGGTATTTAAGTCATGGTAACCCAAAATTAGCTAGCAACTTTAATATGTCTGATGAGTTGGCTCGTTACAGCAAGGTTACCAAAGAAGATGTAATGAGAGTTTTCCGTCAGTACATAAAAGGTAGAAACTACACTTTGGTAAATATATTTCCTAAAAAGGCAAATGCTGCCGCAAACAAAGAAGAAACGAAAGAAACTCAAAGTTCTGGAACACCAGTAAAATCTGAGCTAGAATACAAAGGCCTAACTTATACTCGTCCGATAGATAATTTCGATAGAAGCAAGCGTCCGGTTCCGGGCCCTGCTAAACTTACTGAAATCCCAGCATTTTATTCTACTAATTGGGACAACGGTATAAAAGTAATTGGTTCAGAGACGAAAGAATCACCAATTGTTACCATATTGCTAAATATGAAGGGAGGAAATATTGCTATTGGAGACCCTTCAAAAACAGGATTAGCAGGTTTAACATCAACCATGATGGAAGAAGCTTCTCAAAATTACACCTCAGAAGCGTTAGAAAATGAATTAGATAAATTAGGTAGCTCAATTAGCTTTGGCTCTGGTACAGAAAGTCATTTTATGCAAGTGGTTTGTGTAAAGAAAAATTTAGATGCCACGCTAAAATTAGTAGAAGAAAAATTATTGCGTCCTAAGTTTACTGCAGAAGATTTTAAATTAAATCAATCGCAAACTTATCAAAGTGTTAACTCGGTAAAATACGATGCAGCAAGCACTGCCGACTTAGCCTTTGCTAAACTTATCTATGGAAAATCTATTCTGTCTGAACCAACGATGGGTACTTTAAAATCTATCAAGTCTATGACTATTAAAGACGTTCAAAACTTCTATGATAAATTTTATGCACCTGATTTTGCAACTTTAACCATTGTAGGAGATGTTAATGAAAAAGAGATTTTAGAGAAATTGGCTTTCTTGAAAAATTGGAAGAAAAAAG
>JAKRSG010000405.1 GCA_022402405.1 Bacteroidia bacterium
AGCAAACAAGTTTTAATTATACCATAGAATACAAATGCAAAGGAAACCTGATTAAAGTCAATGGTGGTCCAGATGTTAAAAACAAGTATGGGTTATTCCTAGGCGAAAGGAAAGGTAATGAGCTTGTCTATTCTACAATTGTTTCAAAAGCCGCTGTAAAAAAGAACAAAGAACAGTATCTTCCAAAATATGTTTTTTCATATTACTCGGGTGTAAGTAACCGGTTATTAGAGCATTTTGACAAACATCAATTCAGGTTTTATCGAGACCTACTAAAGGGTATTGATTCACCACCTAGGCCACTTTTTTATGCCCGTTTGATTCATAGCCATTTCGTTCTAATGGCTTTTTACGGTTTCCCAAATGAAAAAATCAACAGATTCCTTGAAGATTATTTGAATATTGTTGGCTTAGAATCAGTCTTGTTTGTTCTCAAAAAGCCAAACTGGAAGGGGGACAAAGAAGAAGGAGACCCAAAATTTTGGTATTCAAAAGGTGTAGTTAAAGAGTTTCTAAATGATTTGTGGAATGCTTCCATAGCACCAATCTATCATAAAGACAAAGTTCGAGAGGATTTCAATAAACACCCTGACCAAGAGCATTTATATCTTTATATTTCCAATGAAGAAAAGTTAAAGAAGATAGCAGAAAAGTACGGAACAAATACGGAATTTTTCAAAAGCCTAGAAAGCACTTATATATCAGACTTAATTCAGGAAGTCCGGGTAAAAGTCAAGAAGAAAAATGTTGACGGTGAAATTACTTTCAAAGAATTATCAGAGGGTGAACAGCAATTATTGACAGTTTTAGGCCTTTTACGCTTTACTAAGGAAGAGGAATCCTTGATTCTTTTGGATGAACCCGACACGCATTTAAATCCTTTGTGGAAATGGAAGTACATGAATTTATTGGAAGATGTGGTTGAAAGACCAGAAACCAGTCAAATCATCATGACCACTCACGACCCTTTAGTAATAGGTGGTTTGACAAAAGAAGAAATCAGGATTTTCTACACGGAAAAAGGCAAAGACCAAGAAGGTAAAGATATCATGCTTGTAAAAACAATGGCACCCGACTTTGACCCTAAAGGTTTGGGAGTTGCAGGGATATTGACCAGTGAGTTTTTTAAGTTGCCAAGTACGCTTGATGAAAAGACTTTAGAAGTCCTGAATAGAAGGAACAAACTGATTTCAAAGCAAGATAAAAACGAATTGACTGATACTGAAAAATCAGAATTAAATCAAATTTTCCAGTATTTAAATAGCTTAGGAATTAACACTACAGATAGGGATCCTCTTTATCAAAAATTTATTGTCGCAATTAGTAATTTGGATGAATTCAAAAAAGAAGATTACACTCCTGATGACTTGAAAAAGCAGAATGAAATTGCAATTCAAATATTGGAAGAACTTTTAAATGAAGAAAAAGGCAAATGATTTATATAAATATTGATAATCATGAGCCAGAAGAAGATTGGCTTAATCGAGCAGATGTTTTAACTGCTAGCTTATTGGCTGCTGGTAGTGCAAATGAAAGAATGCAGATTATTGAGGACAATGAAGATATGTGGGGTGAACTAAAGCAACATTTTTGCAATGTCCTTCATCGAAAGTGCTGGTATTCTGAATCAGTTAATGATTTTGCCCATTGTCATGTAGACCATTTTAGACCTAAAGGAAGAGCTTTAGCAGAAGATGGAACAGATCAAGGGGGGTACTGGTGGTTAGCATTTAATTGGAGAAATTATCGCTATTCTGCCCCTGCTGGTAATATCAGAAAAAGAGACTATTTCCATGTTAATGCCAACAAAGCAATAAGTCATACTGATGCCTTAGAAGCTGAAGACATTCGGTTTTTAGACCCTTGTGAGCCAGGTGACCCTGAAAAATTAAAATTTAATAATGAAGGAGTTGTAAGTCCTAAAAATGAGGAAACATCTACGAGAGACTACATTCAAGCTGAATACACAATCAGGAGAATGAATTTAAATATGCAAGGTTTAGTTGAGGGCAGAAGAGATAATTACAGAAAAGCAGCAATATTAATAAGAGAAACCCAAGAGTTGTTGGCATTACAAAGCATTAACTATGATATGGCTAGACATCAAGCTATTAAATCAAAACAAAAATCATTACTTGATTTAGCTAATAAATTTTCACCATATTCTGCCGCGGTTAAATACTGTTTGAAAGAAAGCGGTTTGGACTGGGCTTTAAACATCGCAATAGCCGCCTAATGATTGTTCATGCTAATATAAAGTCACAATTAGAAACTGAATTGCAAAATGCATCGTCTGTTTGGATTGCATCAGCAATGATCAGTTATAGCGGATGGGATTTTATTCAAAAAGCTATTCCTCCAACATCAACTCAATTTTATTTGATAGGTATTGATTTAGCGACAGAACCGAAGGTTTTTGAATCGATTCTTTCTAAGTCAGAAATAAACGCTAGAATTTATGAGACTCAGTTCACTTTTCACCCTAAAGTTTACCTAATTAAAAAACAAGATGGTGAATTCACAGCTTTTATAGGTTCTTCGAACACTACAAAATGGGGCTTAGAAAAGAATGTCGAAATGAATTTCCAAATACACGACCAAGCAGAATGTCAGAAACTTCTTTCTTGGTTTAATTCACTTTATGCAGATGGTTATATAATTACCGATGACTTTTTAAAAGACTACAAAATCAGATTTGTTAAGACCAACGTTAAGACAAAAGAAATTGAGAAAGAAGCCAAAGAAGTCAAAAAAGAAATTTCAAAAAATAAGGGGCAGTTCTTTTCAAGAAACCATCACGAAATCTTCAACGAGAAGTTTCACAGAGTAAACAGTTTGGATTTACAACGAATCAGAAAAGAAGTACGAGATAAATTTCGTGCCTTGCACTTTGAGATGTATCCTCAATTCTCAGCCTATGGTTTAACTGATTTACATTGTCATCATCAGTCAAGAGAAATAGTCAGCAGACATTTTTTCAACCAATATAGCGGTAATTATATAAATGCAATGTGGCTTCATTATGGCAAGTCTCAGCAACAACTACAAAAGTATGCATCCAAGGACAAGTCAATAAACAAACCAGATTCATTCATCAATAATATTCGAATGCAAGTCATTATACATGAAGGCAGCTTAGGTATATGGCTTGTTTTAGGCAGAAATAATGGCAGCAAAATTGACAGAGATCATTTTAGAAAGCAAATGACAAATCCTAGAATCAGGAAAGACTTTTTTGACGCAATAAAGAAACTTGGAAACGATTATTGGCTTAACATTTCTAATACTCCCCTTAACGAATTGACCACACCTGATGAACTTTGGAAAGAAACTCAAAGAGAGACAATTGATGAATACATTATTATTGGTTGCGACATCAATTGGCTAGACAATAGACTTTCAAATACAAACATATCAGCTACTTTATTAAAGGAATTTCAGAAACTTTATCAACTCTATGAAATAATGAGACACAGATGAGAAACCCCATCCCATACAGCCACACACATTGCCAAGCCGCACCAACCAACGCTCGAAAAAACAGACAGAAAACCAAGCGGACGAAGAAGAAGCACGATGCCCTAATCGAGTAACGCAGGGGAATTTCACCCCTACGTTCTCACAGAACCGTGCCCCGCTAAGGCGGGATTTGCAACTTGATACTTGTTTGAGTGCATTGAGCAGTTGACAGAGAGCTTTGAGCACTTGTTTGAGTGCATTGAGCAGTTTTGATATTGCAATGAGCATTTGGCAGAGAGCTTTGAGCACTTGTTTGAGAGCATTGAGCTCTTGACAGAGAGCATTGAGCTCTTAACAGACTGCATTGAGCACTTGATAGACTGCATTGAGCACTTGACAGACTGCATTGAGCACTTGACAGACTGCATTGAGCAATTGTTTGACTGCATTGAGCACTTGTTTGAGTGCATTGAGCAGTTTTCAAAGAGCTTTGAGCACTTGTTTGATTGCAATGAGCAGTTGACAGAGAGCATTGAGCACTTGTTTGATTGCAATGAGCAGTTGACAGACTGCATTGAGCACTTGTAACATTGCATTGAGCAATTGCATTTATCCTTTTTTATATCGAGTTTTACATATCGGATTGTGGGTAGGTTTTTTCAGAGTCTGACGTTAGCGGTAATGGTACGTAACCCCGTTAGACCAATAACATACACGAAAAAAAATGGAGCAAATTAGACAGGTAATGAAACAAATGATTGAAGTTTCGGAAG
>JAKRSG010000406.1 GCA_022402405.1 Bacteroidia bacterium
AAAGTTTAAACCCAATTCTTTCAAATTTTAAATGCTCACTTGTAAACAAACTTTTCCAAATATTTACTGTCTCGATTTCTTCATTGAAACTTTTAATAAGAGCAGATAAAATTTCGTTTAAATTGGAATAATTATCTATATAAAACTCCAATAAATTTAAAATAGTTGTACCTCTCAATCTATCTTTATATAATTTTGCTACTATTAAAAATTTTGTTCCATTTATTTCACCGAAATATTTATAGTATTTAACTTCAGGTTTCAAATTATATCGCCAATTTAAATAATCATGTTTTTTTGAAACTAAATTCAAATTCTCACGTAACGTTAATTTTTCAATAAAATTTGTGTGACTAATATCAAAATTTAAAATTTTAAAATTATTGAAATCAATTTCATTTTCTTTGATAAGATAATTTTTGCAATCAATTGATAAACTGTGCTGAACGCCCAAATTAATCCAGCCTAAACTATGAATAAACCCTCCATGCGAATTATCATTTGGAAATCCCCAAACACCTACAAACCCTTCCTCTTCCAAAGATGAATAGAGCGCTTTAGCCAAAGATTTAAATACACCTTTACCTTCAAACTCAGGATGAGTCATTGTGCCTAAGGAAAGCGCCGCCTTGTGTAAATTATTATTAATGAGCATATCTACAGGTGATACAGCATACTGACCTATCAGTTTGTCGTTATCCCACATTAACTTAATTTTTCTTTGTCCAGCTGGATTTTGCTCAAATCTCCATCTCCAAAGTTCAACTGAATAACTTTGTCTAAATACAAGTTCAAACAATTCCTTAATTTGAAACTCATCTCCTACTTTGTAATCTCTTATTTCCATAATTATATAATTGGTTTTTTAAGAAACTTTTCTTCTCCAAAAATAACAACTAAAAATGTTAAAATTATTATTTTAAAATCAAGAAAAATACTCTTATTGTAATAATAATATTTGTCGTAGTAATCTTTCTCTTCCCAATTTAGAAAAATACTGCCTGAAACACCTGCCAAACTTGATAAACCAGGCTTGTCCATAAAACGCTCCTTACAAAGTGAATATTTTTCAGCAACGAATTCAACACAAGGTCGAGGACCCACTATTGACATATCACCTTTAAAAACATTAATTATTTGAGGCAACTCATCTATTTTAAAACGCCTTAAGTATTTACCTAGTTTAGTAACCTCAGGATCGTTTTTAAAAACTTGTTTAATGGTTCTATCCTTATGGGTCATTGTCCTAAACTTGAAAACTTTAAATTTCTTTTTACCAATACCTAACCTTTCCTGCATAAAAAAAACAGGTCCCTCGGAGTCTATCATTATGAGTAAAGATGTTATCAAAAAGGGAAAAAACAAAATAATTAATGCGAAACTTGAAATTATTATATCAACTAGTCTTTTCATATATTTATTTAAATATTTTCAAAAATTGAATTATAAACATGTTTTACTTGGTAATTATTTTCAAGAAAATTATAACTGTTATTGCCCATTTTAAGTATTCTACCTTTATCTTCAATAAAAAAATTTACAGCCTCATTGAACTCCTCAAGTTTCCCAAATTCACAAAACTTACCAAAATCATATTCCTCGCTTATTGCACCTAAATCGCAAATCAAATCAGTACATACCAAAATCGGCAGCTTAGCCTCCATATATGCAAGTGTTCTAGATGGGAAATTTGGTATAGAAAACTTATCGCTCAAAAAAATCATACCAACATCACAACATACTTCTAATTGATCATAGGATTCTCTCTCCAAACTAGCTAATAAAATTGCATTATTAGGTTTATTTTCTATAAACCAGGTGCTCAATACATCAAATTTATTTCCGTTTCCAACTATAACAAAAAAAGCATTCGACTGATTTAAGTTAGATTCTATGCCTTTTATAATAAATTCAACACCTTGCCCAATACCTAAATTACCACCGAAAATAAAAACAGTCTTATCCATTGGAATTTTATATTGGGAAAAAACTTGACTTTTATTGGCTTTATCCCTTTGTTTAATTTCTATTCCATTTGGACATAATCCAACTTTTTTAGAATTTAACTCAGGATTATGTCTTAATACATAGTCAATATTTGCTGGTGACATACAACCTATGTAATCTGAAATCTCATAAAGTTGTTTTTCTTTAAATTTAAAATATCTATAAACAAAGCTACCGTTTCTAAATAGTCCTAAATCAACTGCATTTTGAGGAAAAATATCTTTTAACATTAAATATGATTTAGCATTAAATTTCAACTTTAGCTTCGCAATTAAGGAGGTAAAAGTAATTGGTGGCGTTGTATATAAAATCAAATCAAAATTAATCTGGGGAAAATATTCATTGATTCCTTTTTCAAATTGATATTCAATAAAAACTGTTGCTAATCCTTTTTCTAGCATGTTAGATTTAGTAATATTTAAAGTTTTTATACCCAAAATATGTACATTACCTCTGCTAATTAAATTAGTTTTTCGCTTAGTTCTTCTTTCAAATGGACAAACGACGTAAACATCATGACCTTGGTTGGAAATATGCCTAAGTAGATCAGGATAGATTCCTCTATTATTTATATTTGAGACGGCTGATGAAATTGACAAAAAAAGAATCTTCATTTAAACTATACTATTGACTTATAGATATTTATATACTTGCGAAATTGTTTATTAGAGTCGAAATTATCGATTGCAATTTCTCTAATTTTTTTTGAGTCAATTTCCTTATCCAATAATTTAATTATTTCTAAATTCACTTTATTAATATTGTTAATTTCTAAAATTTCACCCATACATGTATCAATAATTAATTCAGGGCTCGCTGTTGTATTGTATACTATTGAAGGTTTACCACACATAAAACCTTCAACTGTAGTTAACCCAAATGACTCCTGTATTGAAAGATTCATCACAATATCAGAAACATTATACCAATCAACCAATTCCTCAATGTTTTCTGTTCGTTCAATACCTAAAATATTTTTGGGCAACTTTTTTATTAAATCCAATCTTAAACCAATTAATACAACTATGATATCTTCATTAAGAACAGATGCTAATTCTAAATAATCATTAAAGCCTTTTTGTTTAGCCCAAGAGGTTGATGCCGCCAACAAAACTTTTTTATGCTTCAAATTATACTTGTTAATTAAAAAAGAACTCTTAGGTTTGATTCTAAATATCGAACTATCAACTCCATTTGAAATGGCAGAAATTTTTTGATTAAATAAAAATGACTTTTCCACAATTGCTTTCAACCAATTTGAAACTGTTACAATTTGAATAGGTACATCATTAAATAATTTTTTCTTAAGATTAAAGTTTTTTTGAGAATTATCAAAAAAAAGTGACTTTGGGTAATTGAATTTCTTTGGGCAATTATTACATTCACTTTCCCATTTAAAACAAGCTATATCGCTAAAATATGTACAATGTCCAGTAATAGGCCAACAATCGTGAAAAGTCCAAACTATTTTAATTTTGGATTTTAATAAATAATCAAACAATTTCACAAAATTTATATAATAGCCATGAAGATTATGAATATGAATAATATCTGGTTTTTGAATCGCAAGATAATTTATAAACTCATCTGTTGAGTTATTTGAACCTAACCCATGCCTTCCTAAAATCAATGATTGAAAACCGTGCATTTTTACATCAAATGCATCTCCAATCCTATAAAGTTCAGAATTACTGCTATTTGCTCCTCTGCCATAAGCAATTATACTTTGCCATCCCTCCCTGATAATCAAATCACCAATCTGTTCTGCAATTCTACCTGTTGAACCAAGATTGGCTGTGGAATTAATTTGCAAAATTTTCATTTTGTTGAAATTTTATCTTTAGCAATTAAATTGCCTAATTCCTCTGAGGTGAAAAATTCTACATCTGGCCATTTATTATTTATTTTAAATAAAAGCTCATCAAGCAAGTTTAATCCTTTTTCTCTATTGTCTTTGCATAGATAGCCTAAATAATTTACACGATGTGAGCTTATAATCGCTGGTTTTCTAAATTTAAAAGCAATTTCAATATCATTTAAACAATTTTGCACACATTCACTACTTTCAAATTCTGAAGGCTCAAATCCTACGTTCCGCGTTAAGTATATTTGACCTAAATCATTCCTTTTCCCAAGCCAATTTATTTGTCTTTCAAATTTACCATCACCCATGGGGTAGCGCTGTAATTTGTACCTCGTCAAATAGTCTACTCCA
>JAKRSG010000407.1 GCA_022402405.1 Bacteroidia bacterium
TATAAGGAACATCGTTTGCTTCCACAATAGGCAAGGCATCCATATCGGCACGCAAGGCCAGTACTTTTTTAGCTGGATTTTTCCCTTCAATCAATACTTCTAATCCGGTTTGAGCCAAACTTTTTATGTTGTGAATGCCCATATTCTCCAGCTGTGCTTTAACAAAAGCAACCGTATTATATTCTTGAAAAGACAACTCTGGGTTGCTATGCAAATGCCTTCTAATAGCAAGCAATTCGCTTGCTAACTCTGCCGCCGCTCCCTTAATTTTTAACGCTACTTCCATATCTCAAGCAAATAAAATATAATCATGCATTAAACCAAAATATAAAATATCAAATTCTTCGTAAATACAACTTAGGCGTGCCATGAATTATCCCGATATTTTATACCTTTACCGCATGAAAGACTTCAAAAAATATTATATCATTCCAGCTCCTCCTGAGGATGTATATTTAGCATTAACCAATGAAGCCACCATTATGCTTTGGACAGGCGATCAGGCCTCTTTTGTGGCTGAACCAAACACCGAATTTTCTCTCTGGGATGGCAGCATTGTCGGCAAAAATTTGGAGTTTGAACAGAATAAAAAATTGGTTCAGCAATGGTATTTTGGCGAAGAAGAATCTGAAAATCCAAGTATTGTTACCTTAAAATTACATTGCCATAACCAAGGTACTTCTTTAGAGGTAAGGCAAACCAATATTCCAGATGAAGAATATCATGATTTAGT
The DNA here is from genome assembly GCA_022402405.1 of Bacteroidia bacterium. GTDB lineage: Bacteria > Bacteroidota > Bacteroidia > UKL13-3 > UKL13-3 > B1. Next base: position 734 of record JAKRSG010000407.1, read on the forward strand.
AGAAGGCTGGACACATGAATACATTGGTTCTTTAATTGATTTTTATACCGAGTAATAAATTACCATTTTAAAACCTCTTTTTGATGCTCGTTTAAATAGGCATTACAAGCACTAAAATGTTTACAAGTTATAAACCCTTGATGGGCAGAAAGGGGAGATGGGTGCGGCGCGCAAAGAACTAAATGTTTTTGTGCATCTATGAGCTTCATTTTGCTTTGGGCATAGTTACCCCATAACATAAATACCACATTCTCTTTGTGCTCACTTATTCTTCTTATAACCTCATCTGTAAAATTCTGCCAACCTATTTTTTGATGCGAACCGGGCTCTTTTTCTCTAACCGTTAATACCGAATTTAATAACAACACTCCTTGTTCTGCCCAAGCATTTAAATTGCCAGATGAGGGAATTTCAAACTCAGGGTAATCATATTTAAGCGCCTTAAAAATGTTCTTTAATGAGGGTGGCATCGCTATCTCTGGCTGAACCGAAAAGCTTAGTCCGTGTGCCTGACCCAACCCGTGATAAGGATCTTGTCCCACTATTACCACTTTTACTTGTGATAAGGCACACAGCTCAAATGCTTGGAAGATATTGACCTTGGGCGGAAAAATAGTTTTGCCACTAGCATATTCTTGTTCCAAGTTACGTTTAATAGAAGCAAACTCTTCGCTTTTAAAAATATCGTGCAACAAGTTTTTCCAACCAGGTTCTTGTATTGGGTTCAGCATAAAAAGATGTTAAAATTAAGGATAAAGAGCTTGGTTTTATGTTTATAACTCTGCTTTATTTTTCCTTGCAATTTATGGAATTGATGAGCACTTTTGCTGCATGAATTTACAGAATATTATTGAGCAAGCGTGGGAAGATCGTTCAAAGCTTTCGAGTGATGAAACGCAACAAGTCATAAACGAAGTAATTGAGTTATTAGATAAAGGCAAATTGCGTGTTGCCGAGCCTACAGAGAGCGGTTGGCAGGTGAATGATTGGGTGAAAAAGGCAGTGATTTTATATTTCCCTATCTGTAAAATGGAAACCATTGAGGTTGGACCCATGGAGTTTCATGATAAAATGGCACTCAAGAAAAACTATGCCGATTTAGGGGTAAGAGTAGTGCCTCACGCCATTGCGCGTTATGGTGCTTTCTTAAGTAAAGGAACTATTCTAATGCCTAGTTATGTTAATATTGGCGCCTATGTAGACGAGGGTACCATGGTAGATACTTGGGCAACCGTGGGTAGTTGCGCGCAAATTGGTAAAAACGTGCATTTGTCGGGCGGTGTTGGTATTGGCGGCGTGTTAGAGCCTGTGCAAGCAGCGCCTGTAATTATAGAAGACAACTGTTTTATTGGCTCTCGTTGTATTGTGGTAGAAGGCGTGCATGTAGAAAAGGAAGCGGTTTTAGGTGCGGGTGTTACCCTAACTATGAGTACTAAAATTATAGATGTAACCGGACCAGAACCTGTAACTTACCAAGGAAGAGTTCCAGCTAGGTCTGTGGTAATTCCTGGTTCTTATACCAAAGAATTCCCTTCGGGTTCATTCCAAGTGCCATGTGCCTTAATAATTGGTAAACGCAAAGAAAGCACTGATTTAAAAACATCGTTAAATCAAGCCCTGCGCGACCACGAAGTGGCCGTGTAGAAATATATTTATTACCTATCTAATTGTCGTGTTTTCCGCCTTGCATCATTTTAAATATATGAAGCAATGATGGAAACACGGCATCCATAGATTCTGACGCGCCGCGCGTGCTGCCAGGCAAAGCTAAAACCAGCGTCTCATCTATAATGCCAGATACGCTTCTAGATAACATGGCGTATGGCATACGTTGCTGACCATAATTGCGTATGGTTTCTGAGATGCCCGGAATATCCTTTTCTATCAATGGTTTCAAGGCTTCTGGGGTATGGTCGGTTGGCGATAATCCCGTACCACCCGTAATAAGTAACAAGTTTATTTTCTGCTCACAATACTTCTTTACATGCGCTTGAATCTCTTCCACAGAATCAGGAATTACTATATAATCTGTTCCAGAGAAATGCATATTCTCTAGTTTTTTGATAATTTCTTTGCCCGCTTTATCTTCCTTTTTACCCGCAGAAATACTATCCGAGCAAACAATAACTGCTGCTTTTAATTGGTCGCCGTTATCGTTTTTATAATCAGATTTACCGCCTTTTTTGTGCAGCAAAGCAATGTTTTGTATAGAAATATTTTTATCAATTGGCTTTAGCATATCGTACATGGTAAGTGCCACCACCGAAGCACCATGCATAGCCTCCACCTCAACGCCCGTTTTGTATACAGTAGCTACTTCCACCAAAATATCAATATGGTCTGAACCTAATTCGTAGCTGATTTTAGTGTACTCTATTGGCAAAGGATGACAATCAGGAATAAGGTCACTTGTTCTTTTAACCGCAAATAAACCCGCAGTTTTAGCCATTTCTAGCACATCACCCTTAGGAACATTTTTCTCAATTATTGCCTGCATGGTTTGGTTCGAACCAAACTGAACTCTGGCACATGCGGTGGCTTTACGGTATGTATTTGATTTGTGGGTTATGTCTATCATGTCTTATTTATTTTCTTTCCAAACACTGCTGTTGTTGTCAAATATTTCTTTGCCCCAAATAGGAACCTCTTTTTTTATGCGTTCTACCAAATAAGAACATGCTTCTGTAGCTGCTTGTCGGTGCGCAGAAGAAGTAAATACAAACAAACAAATTTCGCCTGCATTTACCTTTCCTAAACTATGATAAATATGCATGCAAGTAATAGGAAATTGTGCAAAACATGCTTCACGAATTTCATATAATTTCTCTTCTGCCATCTCTGGATAGCAGGTGTATTCTATGGCAACCACTTCTTGATTGTTGATGCTGTCGTTTCTAACCTGACCCAAAAATAGTTGATGGGCGCCAATGTCTTTTTTACTGCTGTGTTTACTTATACTTTCTGCAATAAAATTAGGAGAAATTGCTCCATCTATAAATACGTTCTTTTTCTTTTTTACATCCATCTCTTATTTGTTTTTCTAGCTTGTTTGTGGAAATTTGATAGGATAAAATTGATTGTTGAGGCAATTATAAACCAACATTTCTTGGGTATAATAGTTGCCAGCTTGTACAATTAATTTTATTACTTCATTGGCTTGCATAGTTCCTATTATTCCTGGTAAGGTGCCTAAAACTCCGGTTTCTGAGCAACTTAAGATAGCTGCAGCATCTTTGTTTTTGGGGAAAATATCGCTGTATTGAATGCGTTTTTTAGAAGTTTGCTCGTAATTAAAAACGGCTAATTGTCCTTCATATTTGCTTATGGCACCATATACCCAAACCTTATTTTGTTTTATACAGCAAGCTTCAATTATGTAGCGTGTTTCAACATTATCACAAGCATCAATGATGTAATCATAGTTCTCAAGTATTGACTCTGCATTATGTTCATCTAAAAAAACAGGGTAAATA
>JAKRSG010000408.1 GCA_022402405.1 Bacteroidia bacterium
CCGATCTAAGGGAGTAGAGGAGATTAAAAGTCATTGTGCTACCGGAAACATTCTTGATATTGGCTGCGCTACAGGCAATTTTATACATGCATTAAAGCAAAACGGGTTCAACGTAAAAGGAATAGAACTCTCAAAATTTGCCGCAGACTTTGGTCGCGATAAATTTGGTATAGACATCATAAACAAACCTTTTGATGAAGAGTTATTAGGCAAAGAATTAAGCGAAAATTATTTTGATGTCATACTCATGGGAGATGTTTTGGAGCATTTCACAAACCCTACAGCAGCTTGCATTTTAACCGCCAAAATTTTAAAGCCCGGAGGCAAAGCCATAATCCATTTACCAGGCACATTAAATCTTATTTCTAGCAAACTAGCTTTTGCCATTTACAAGCTAATTGGTTCACAAAAAACCATGTACATACCACCCTATCATTTAACAGAATTTACCGCCGAAACGGCTACTAAAATGCTAAAGAAATCCGGCTTCAGCAGGGTTGAAATAAAACAAGAAATAAAGCATCCAAACAGCATTCCTTTAAGAGGAAATTTTATGGAGAATGCTGTTAAATATAGCCTTCAATTTGTAAACTATTTCCTAACCAAAGCTTTTGGTGTAGCTGGCGACAGAATACTCATTGAAGCCTATAAATAATCTCTAATTAGTTACCCGTAAAAGCAGGTTTACGCTTCTCATTAAAAGCGGCCACACCTTCTTTATAATCGCTGCTTCTACCAGCTATTTCTTGGCAATATGCCTCGTACTCAAGCATGGTATCTAAGTCGCTAGTATACGATTTATTAAGCATCTTTTTCATTAAGCCAATAGCCTTAGTTGGCGCAGCAGCATAATGTTTGGCAAGTTTTTCTACTTCATCATCCAATTCTTCTGGCGCCACCACTTTATTTACCATACCCCATTCGGCTGCCTGTTGGGCACTTACTTTACTACCTAAGGTAGCCAATTCAAAGGCTCTGGCTGACCCTAATAGTCGAGGCAGGAAATAAGATGAACCTGAATCTAAAACGAGACCGACGTTTACAAACACCTCAATTAAACTTGCTGCTGAAGAAGCAATAATCATATCACATGATAAAGCAAGCGAGCAACCTGCACCAGCTGCCACACCATTTAATTTACAAATTACAGGAATAGGCAAATTACGAATAGCTTTAATCATGGGATTATAGCGCTTGTACAAGCTATCGCTTAAGGAACGATTCTTACTTCCTGCGATGGCTTTTAAATCTTGTCCGCTACAAAAAGCTTTTCCAGATCCACTTATTACTAATACACGAATGCTTTTATCTTTTGCCACCTTTTTAAGTGCATCATTAACATCGGCACTTAGCTGCTCGTTAAAAGCATTAAACACATCAGGGCGATTAAGGGTAAGAGAAGCTATGCCTTCCTTTACATCAAATAATATAGTTTCGTAACTCATGATTAAAAATTTATGCGAATGTATAATTTAGGTTCAGGATGAAAAACATTAAAAATAAACCCAATAAAAAGCCCAAGTATAATTGATTGGGCAAATGGGCTTTTAGGGTTAATCTGGCAGATGCCACATACCCACTAGCCATTATGGCCACCGCCAAAAGCATTCTATAATCTGCAAAACCTCTATAAGCTAGCGTGGCTAACAATCCGCACAAAGCACCCATTGTAGCCAGATGTATACTTATTTTATTGAATGAATTTATTAAAAACACTGCACCTACAATAGCGGTACAAGCCAATAAATACTTCAACAAAAAGCTTGGTGTAATAGGCGATTGCGTAAGATTATAATAAACAAAAATATACAATGAAAGCGTGAACAAATAAGGATATTTTCTATCCTCTTGTTTGTCCATGGTAATAGCAGAAATTCTGCCTGTAAGCTTCATAATTAGCACCAATAGCAACGGAACAATGCTTGTGGATATAAATATAAAACCTATATAAAACCATTGCAGTTTTTGAGGTACTCCAAAACTGAGAGGCGGGTATAACGTAAACAGAATATACAAGCACAATAGGTTAACAAAAACCGGGTGCCAGATAACAGAAACCGCTTTAGCTACGAAGTTATTCATTTATTGCACTGCTACCACGCTAATTTCTACATTAGCATTTAGTGGAAGTTTAACCACTTGCACCGTTTCGCGTGCGGGGAAATTGCTGCTAAAAAAGCTTCCGTATACTTCGTTTATAGCAGCAAAATTACCTAGGTCTACACAGTATATAGTGGTTTTTACCACATTAGAAAAACTCATTCCAGCATCTTTTAAAATGGCTTCTAAGTTCTCCATAACTTTTCTGGTTTCGGCTTTAATATCTGATTGAACCATTTCGCCGGTTTTAGCATCTTTGGCTACCTGACCGCTGGTATACAAAACTCCATTTACTAGCACGGCATGACTGTATGGGCCGATTGGTTCAGGAGCATTTTTACTTGTGATTATTTTCTTTTCCATGTGTTTGGGCTTTTTATCTTTGCTGAAATTAATTTGTTGCGAATATGAAAATTTTGGCCAGAGGTTCCATGAACCGAATAAAAGAACTGAAAGAAAAATTAAGCGGTATTTCATGTGAACTTACTTGTATTGATGATTCAGATTTATTGAGTGCTAATATACATGATTTTGATATGATATTCGACCTCAAATTTGATGAAAAAAAGGAACAACTCAAATATTATGCAGGATTAAAAAATATTCCAGTGTTTGTTTGTGCTGTAAAACAATCTTTATCAAAGGCAATATACGATTATAAAGGAAAAATATCATGTCGTTTATACGGCATTAACGCCCTGCCTAGCTTTATAAATAGAAGCTTGTGGGAGATTTCTGTTGCTAAAGAAGAAGATGCTGCTCATTTAGAAAGCTTGGCTCAAACCTTATCGGTTTCCTATAAGTTGGTTCAAGACAGAGTAGGAATGGTTACACCCCGCATCATTTTTATGATTATAAACGAAGCTTGCTACACCTTACAAGAAGGAACAGCCAGCAAAGAAGATATTGATACCAGCATGAAATTAGGTACAAACTATCCTTATGGACCCTTTGAATGGGCCAATAAAATTGGCATCAAACACGTATACGAAACCTTGGAAGCACTCTACCAAGATACCCATGATGAACGCTATAAAGTTTGTTCGCTGTTAAAAACTAAGTACTTGAGATTTGAAGAGTTTTAATCGGACTTAAAATTGCCCCAATACGTTAATATAGCAACTTCCTCCCACGAATTATTCCCTTTTCTTCTAAATAAACGATTGGCTCCAGAGCTGTTTTTGCCCGACTTCTCCATATAGTTTATGCTTGCTATAGCCCAATTTTTATCTTTAGAAAACAAAGGACAAGACACATAATGATATTCTGATATACCATAATCAGATGCTAAACAATCCCACATGGCTTCCATACTAATCTTTCTGCAAGCACGCAGATTGTTTTGATTAACCCAAGTAACATTAGTGCTTTTAATAAAATTTGGTTCAAACTGTTTATAAACCAATGCATCAATAGTATCTTGAATACCCTCGAAAAGAGATGCCTTGAGACCATTTCTTTCTAAATAGTTAAATAACTCTACAACATCTCTTTTATAGAATAGCTTTTTTCTAAATTGGTCGTTTAAGTTAATCGTTTTTTTGTTTTGGCTGAGCCACCAATCATAAAATGCATGCGCTTCTTTTGATGCAATAGGCGCCTTCTTTTCTGAAGTAGAATTAGTAGTAGTTCTCTTTTTAGTTGGGGCATTTTCACAAGAACTAATCACCAGTATATAGAAGAATGTATAATAGATAAAATGTTTCATATCGCAATTAGAATATTTTATTGATTTATTACAAATGAAAAAATACCTATCCAAATGAAACTCATTTTTTGTATTGTAAAAAAAACAGATAATCAACTAATTCAATTAAAATCATTAAAAAAAGATTAACTTGCTCACTTAACATACATCATGATATATTCTACTTCTTCGATTTTTCGAAATGCACAATTATTGATTTTAGCAGTATTCTTTACTCTTTCTTATTCAATCGCTCAAATTATTCCAGTTGGTTCTGGAAGTTATATAACAAACTTTCCGGGCACCGATGCGGCGGGCAGAAACACCTTTCCTTCAGGCTCTCCTTTGTTAACTGGAAATGCTCTGGGGAAGCCTGTACCAACCAATGATTGGTGGTCTAATAAAGTTAAGAACAATCATTCGGATAATCTATTTAACTACCCTTTTACCTT
>JAKRSG010000409.1 GCA_022402405.1 Bacteroidia bacterium
CTGGCGGCGCTGACCGTTTTTCTCTATATTTACAGTAGAAACAACAAATTGAGTATTATCAGTTGGATCAACCGGCCTATGTTCTCCACCCGCTTCCAAGTTGTTTAAATACTTACGCCAATCTGCTCTAACTAATTGCAAAGAAGCAAAACGTAGTATAGTTGGTTCTTCAAAACCACGCATGTACATGCGTATAAAACGAATCGATTTAAAGTCGTTTATCTCTCCTACTTTTCTTTCAAACTCGCGAATTGGCACTTTTAACTGATACCATTTCTCTTCTGCATAATCGCCATTTATAAATCGCGCGCTTGTGGTTAAAGTATCAGTAACATAATTTCTGCCAATAGTAAAAGCATCTCGAGCAATTTCAATACGGTACTGGAAATATTCTTCTACTCCATTCACCGTATAGTCTCGGTTCAAATCTTCGTTATCTGGAATATTAGTAGCAGCTGTTGGATAATCTTCAGGAGACTGATCTACTGTAGGAGAATTGCCTTGGTGACGATTAAACTTCTTGTACCTATCAATTAATCCAAGCTTAGTATTATCGTAATCCGTGCCTAAATAATAATGGTAGTTATCATTACTTGGATCGTTTTCTGCTAATTGATAAGCCACCGAATTAGCTCCAAATTTCGTTCTTACTTTGGCCAAATAATCGTTCTCAAAAAAAGAACGTTCAGCCTCATCATTTAATCCATCTAAACCAATATCTTGATTCTGCCTAACCACCGGATCTGCATCAAATGCATAGTTAATTACCGGAGCTCGAGATACTCTTCCCCATACAGTGGTGTCTACTGTGGCATTTTGTTCTGGGGTATTGTTTTTTGGTAAGCCATTCTCTGCAACTCTTCTGTTATCACGCAAGATATCTTCAGAAATATTACCCAAATTAATATAGAGATAACCTTTGTCTACACTCGATGGCTTATCCGCAAACGGATCCATCACCCACATTTCTATATAATCTATATTGGCTTGTTCAAAATCGTTTTGATCAATCTTTCGCATGATACCACCCCAATTACTTCTCGGATTTTTAAGGGTACCATCCTCATTTAAGTCGTCAACCGTATAATTGTACGGACCGCGCTCACTTGGGAAAAATGATAAGTCGAATGTTGGTAAAGTAGTAGGTAATCCTTGCTGGATTTGTTTGTTCCTAAATACATCTTGCTGCAATACTTCCCTGGCAGCATGAAGAGACAAAGCATTAGGATCTTCTCTTAAATGTTGCGGAGTAAATGCATCGTTTCTATAAAAAGTGGTTGCAATAGTATACCAAGCTAAGTTAGCTCTTTTAAAGCCATAATCTAGTTTATTTAATGCATCTCCTTCTGGAAATAAATCGGGTTGCCCTTGAGGAGTACTAGCTAACGCCCAAGTATTACCCATTCTTAAATCGAAAGGTGTTTCTGCTCCTTCAAAATCGTCGAGATAGGCGGTTCCACTTTGGTTCAGCGCTCTTTGAACCCCAGGAATTAACCTGGCATATTCTCCAGAAATAGTAAAGTTAGAAGCTTCTTTGGTTTCAATAAAAGGTAACTTATCAATTAATTTGGTAAGCATCCTAGACTGCTTAGTATACGAACCATCTACGCCCACCACAATGTTAGAAATAGGCTCTTCTCCAATATTTACTTTTGGCGTTAATGGACGCTCATTTAAATACATAAAGGTTGAACCTAATATTAAATCCGGACTATACTTATAATCGAAACGTGCGCCCATAAGGCTTTTCTGCTGTATTTGAAATAGGTTATTACTCTCAGACGAAACCTTTATTATAGCACCCGAGTTTAATAAAGCAGTATTTACAATCTTTACTCTACCTAGATTATAGTCTACAATAAAATCTGAATTCTCTGTTAAAGGCGCTCCATTTGCGGTTACTCTCACAGAGCCTCTTGGCACATTGGTTGAACCTAATGAAATTTCGTTTGTACTACTTCCTTGATAACTTCCTCTTAAAAAGAATTTGTTAAATTGTGGTTGTTGAATGGCACTAAACCTGGTACTATCATACAAGGAGAAAAAGCAATAATACTCTGCCAAAGTTCTATCATTTACAAACCTCGATGCTAAATAGGAACCAAATGGTTCCACCACCGGAAGATATACTCTACCTGTTTGAGAGTTAACAGTTACGCCTTCTAAATAATCAAACAATCCATCAGAAACAGGCTCTTGCTGGGTGTTCATTTTATCCACATTGAACACGTTTAACAAAGGCTGATTACTTAATAAAGGTTCGTTCTTAACAGGTAAATAATTTAAATCTGCCCCACTCGGATCATCCGCATAAACTATATTTAACTTGAATTCTTTCGATTGAATTTGGAATGAACCTAATGCATAAACGTTCTTCATCATCAAATCCCAAATAGGTAGATCTGGTCGCATACTCGGACCTTTCAACATCTTTAAGAAAAGCACTTCTGGATTATCTACGTTACGCGGAATATCCTGACTAAAATCTCCCACCTTAAACGGAATACCATTTATAGTACCCTCATAAGCCACGCAAAGCACATCGTCATTATTAAGGGTTTGGTTCAGGGAAATATAACCTAACCTTGAGTTAAAGGTAAACTCATTCGGACCTAATTGGCGGGCGAAATTTATATTTTGATATTGAGATATAGCCCTTAATCCCGTTACTGGAAGGTCTTCTGTTAATTTATTTTCTATTTGGTAACTGGCTCTAAATTTAGCTGCTTCGGCAGGATTTCCCCATCCATTTAAATAGGTATTTGGATTGTTGGGATCGTACAAATTATTTACACCATTGCCAACATTTACACCCTGATTTACTTGCCAATATTTATTATCTAAACGAGTAGACTCTCCTAAATCTGCAAATCCAATTACATCTCTAGATTGCTCAAAAGAACCACTTCTATTGGTAACCCAAGCTTCTACACGTGTGATAACCACCGGCGACCCATTAAAAGGTAAATTTCTGAGCCAAAGTTCATAGTTGTCTCTAAAATAATGCGCCAAGAAATAATGGCGATTCATATCATAGTTATCACACTGTATATCAAACCTAGTGGTAGTGCTACCTCCAGAAAGCTCTGTCTCTTGAGTCTTACCTCTTTGTTGCGTAATTACAGATGTAACGGTAAGCTTCCCAAATTGCATGGTACTTTTTACCCCAAATAAACTTTGGCTACCCTGAATTAAACTAGAGTTCAAAGGCAAACTCACATTTCCAAGCTCAATCTTCTTGATAATATCATCGTCTTTCCCCGCATAATCTAACTTCATTTGGTTCTCAAACTCAAAAGTAGCCTCCGTATCATAATTCATGTTCACCTTCAGCTTATCACCTACCTGACCACTTACATTCAACTGAATTTTTTGCCTAAAGTCGAACTGACCCGTTCTTTGCTGACGCAAACTAAAAGCTGGATTTTGAACTTTGTTAAAATTACCCGCAAAAATAATTTCGGCGTTACCTCTCGGACGAATATCTACTACCCCGTTTCCAAATATTCTGTCAATAACCTTATTTCCAATATTTATTTGAGGTAGAATTCCGTTTCCTTTGGCAAAATTTTGTGCTTGAGAACGCTGACGGAAATACTCTTTATTGTTTTTATTACCATCCGCTTTAATCTGATCCATTACAGAAGTAGAAGCAGGTAATTTATAATCTAATGTGCCAATTTTAGAAGAGCGATTGTATTGGTAACTTTCAGGATCTAAAGAATATCGCTCCTTTATATTACTTGGTTCAGGCAGGTCTAAAGGATGCTTTTTGTTTTGAAATTCATAGGGCTTTTTATCTTTTATGGGGTAAGGGAGTTTATTGGAACTGTCTGGTGGCAAAAAATAGAAATCCTTCGCCCTTCTCACTACTGAGCGAGGCGTTACATTCCACACCATTGTTATTACAAAAGTGAAAGATAGTAGTGTTTTTATATATGTCTTATTCGAGCTACGGTACAATGTAGAGTTTTTCCATCAAATATTCTTTAAGGTTAATTTTACCAGTTGCTCAACGCTGCTATCCGGATTTTGTTGTTTTACTTTGAGTAATCCTTTTTCCGCTTCGGCTTTGTTAAATCCTAGCATTAGTAAAGCTGCCAATGCTTCGTCGTAGGCCGGCGAACGAAAACTTGCGCTCTGAACCGATTCCGGTGATGCCACTTTTTTTAACTTGTCTTGTAAATCTATCACCAATCTCTGTGCGGTTTTCGGACCAAT
>JAKRSG010000410.1 GCA_022402405.1 Bacteroidia bacterium
GTATGCTTCTACTGGCGAATTATATGGCGGCAGTTTGCCGGGTGCTTTTTATAATGGCAGTGGCGTGTATAAGTCAACTGATGGGGGCGATACTTGGGTAAAAGCAGGAAATGTAAGTAGCGGTTTAGGCGGCTTATCTGGCGCTTGGTCGGTTATACATAGACTAGCCCTGAACCCAACCATTGATAGTATTGATGTAGTGTATGCAGCCAATTTTGATGGTATTTTTAGAAGCATCAATGGGGGAACCACTTGGGTAAAAGTAAGAGGTGGAAATTCGCAGGCCAGCAGCTATAGTTACTTTACAGATGTGGCTGTTTCGCCAAAGGGCATTGTATATGCAACTCTCTCGGGTGGTGGTCAGCACCAAGGTGTTTGGCGCTCTGCTGATAATGGGAGAAACTGGACAAACATATCTCCTGATAGCTTTCAATCTACATGGGATAGAATGGCCATTGGCATAGCGCCTTCAGATGAAAACCAGGTGTACTTTGTGGCACATACTCCTGGTATTGGAAAAGAAAGTAAAACCTTTGAAGGGAGAAGCGAATACAATAGTTTATGGAAGTACACCTATGTAAGTGGCGATGGCAGCGGAGCTGGTGGGACTTGGAGTGATAGGTCGGCAAATATTCCAGTTAACAATGAGATTTTTGGCAGTTTTATTTCACAAGGAGGATATTGTTTAGAGGTAACAGTAAAGCCTGATGACGCCAATACTGTGTTTTTGAGTGGAACTAATTTGTACCGCTCCACAGATGGGTTCAGCACAAAAAATAATACGGTGATGATGGGTGGATATGGTATAGGAACCACCTTACCCGATTTTCAATTATACCCCAATCATCATCCCGATTGTCATGGTGTAATATTTTATCCGAACAACTTTAATAAGATGATATCTGTGCATGATGGAGGTTTATCTCTTACCCAAAATTGCATGGAAAGCAATGTAACGTGGCAGTATTTAAACAATGGCTATGTTACCACCCAGTTTTATACCATAACGCAAGATGCGGCCAGCACTAGCAAGTTTACAGTGGGCGGAACGCAAGATAATGGCACTTATGCCTGCTTGCAGCCAGATGCCAGAAAAGAATGGTATATGCCTTTGAGTTATGATGGTTCGTATTGTTATGTAAAGCCAGGTGGGGGCGAAGTATATTTGTCTATTCAACAAGGCAGAATGCATCGCATGATTTTAGATGCAGAGGGCAAGGCAACACAATATACTAGGATCGACCCAAAAGGAGTTGATAAAAATATTTATGAGTTTATTAATCCGTTTACGCCAGATGCCAACGATTTTAAAGTGTTATATACACCTGCACAAACTGTTATTTGGCGAAACAGTGATATCACGGCCATTCCGTTAAAGAGCAAGCTAGATAGTAATGCAAGCGCTATAAATTGGACAGAGTTAAGCAATACCAAGCTAACAGTTGCAGGTGATGAAATAACGTCTATTTTTAGCTCCAAATCTCAAGTAGATGTATTGTATTATGGTACGCGTAGAGGTAGATTATTTAGGTTAAGAAATGCATCCAATATTAGCAGTGTTCCTGAGTTAATAAGTGGCAGTAATTTCCCAAGTGCTTATTTGCATTGTATTGCACAAGATCCAACAGATTCTTCTCGCATGTTTGTGGTATTTACGAATTATGGTGTGCACAGTTTATTCGAAACCAAAGATGCCGGACTAACTTGGCAGCCAATTGGAGGTAACTTAGAGCAAACGTCAACTGGCGGTGGTAACGGACCGAGTTGCCGTTGGTTTACCATAGCACCAACCCAAGATAGTTTGTTGTATTTTGTAGGTACAAGCACAGGTTTATACGCTACTAAAAAGATAGATGGCATGCAAACGGTATGGACACGCCAAGGTGCTTCTACCATTGGTATGCAGCCTGTAACCATGATGCATCATAGGGTCACTGATGGTAGAATGGTAGTGTCTACTTATGGTTCGGGAGTGTTTGAATCGTATGTTAATTCGTTAAATCCAACTACCAGCTTAAAAGAAAATAAGTTCCATGATGTAGTTGTTTATCCAAACCCAAGCTCCAATTATATATGGATAAAAGGCTTACCAAATGAATCAAGTATTTCATACCAAATTTATACCACTAATGGCGTAAAAGTTAAGGAAGGTTTTATGCCTGCAAACGAAGGTTTAGATGTTCGTTTATTAGAAGCTGGCATGTATATTTTAAAGCTTAATTATGAAGATAAATGGCTTTCAAAAGCCTTCCTTATAAAATAAATTATCCCCGAAAATCGGAAGTGCTACTTCCGATTTTCGGGGATAATTTCTGCTTAACTACTTATTTTATTGAGTTTGTTTTCTAAGAAGCTGCGAAGGCCAATTACGAAAATATCTTCTGTAAGTTGCCATGCATCTTCGTTGGCGGTAACTTTACTTTTTTGTCTTTGTGTTGCGGCATCTTATGGCTATTTTTGCACCTTAATTTTTTAAATACATTTTCATCGTGCAAAAATATTTAATCAAAGACTTGGCTAGTTTTGAAGGTCAGGAAATTACATTGTTAGGCTGGGCAAGCAACAAGCGCGAAAGCAAGGGTTTGGTGTTTGTTGTTTTACGTGATGGTACCGGTTGGTGTCAATGCGTGATAAGTTTAGATACTGTTGGAGAATCGCTTTTTGAAGAAGCGCGTAAAATTACTTTGGAAGCTTCTGTTTCTTTAACGGGCTTGGTGGTAAAAGATGAGCGCCAAATGGGTGGTTTTGAATTGCAGGTAAATGCGCTTCAAATCATTGGTGAATCGGTTGATTATCCAATTGCCAAGAAAGAACATGGCGTAGATTTCTTAATGGATAAGCGTCATCTTTGGCTGCGTAGTCAGCGCCAATGGGCTATTATGCGTATTCGTAATAAGATAATTTTCTCTATCCACGAATTTTTTCAATCGAAGGGATTTGTGCAAATGGATGCGCCGCTCTTTACTGGAAACGCTTGTGAAGGCACAAGTAACTTGTTTGAAACCGATTTTTACGGTGATCCTGCTTATTTAAGTCAGAGCGGACAATTATACGGCGAGGCAATGGCCATGACACTGGGCAAGATATATACATTTGGTCCTACTTTCCGTGCTGAGAAATCTAAAACGCGCAGGCATTTAAGCGAGTTTTGGATGATAGAACCAGAAATGGCCTTCTATGATATTTTTGATAACATGGATTTGATAGAAGATTTCTTGCGTAGTGTAGTTAGTGCAGTGCTAGAATCTTGTGAAAAGGAATTAGCAATTATCGGCAGAGATACTGCTATTTTAAAGAATATTATCAAGCCTTTCCCGCGTTTAACCTATGATGAAGCTGTGCGTATTATCAAAGGAGAGCAAGATGTAAACGGACAAAATTCTATTGTTTCATTAGAGAATGAATTGAAGGCGGTTCAGGAGCGTATAGGTTTGGTTCAGGCCGAAATTGCAGAGCGCGAAGCCAAGATTAAAGTGCCTGGCATGAAGAAGGGCGAAATTGGCTTTAACCAAGCGCAAATTGATAAATTGAAGCAAGAGTTGAGCGATTTGCAAGAGCAAGAAAGAAACATTCCACAATGGTTAAACAGTGCTCGTAATTTTGAATATGGCAACGATTTGGGCGGTAGCGACGAAACCGTAATTACGCGTTTATTTGATGTGCCAATTATGGTGTATAACTGGCCTCATGAAGTGAAGGCTTTCTACTTAAAGCGCGATCCAGAAAACAGTAAATTTGCCCGCGGGGTGGATGTATTAGCGCCAGAAGGTTACGGCGAGATTGTAGGCGGAGGTGAGCGTGAAACCAACGAACAATCGCTTATAGAAAAAATTAATGAGCACCAATTGCCAATGGAGGCATTTGAGTGGTATTTAGATTTGCGTCGTTATGGAACCGTGCCACATGCGGGCTTTGGACTTGGCTTGGAGCGTTTAGTTACTTGGATTTGTAAGCTTCCGCATGTGCGCGAAAGTATACCGTTTCCAAGAATGTACGGAAGGTTATTGCCTTAATGGTTAATGTTTCTAGTACATATAAATCTATATTAACATTTACTTTTTTCTTGTTCTTAGGTATGTTTGCTCAAGCACAAGAAAAAAGTAAGCTAGAATTGCTCATAGACAAAGCGTATTCCATTATTGAGGGTTCTGCCGCTAAACCTCGTAAGAATTATTTTTATATTGTTCCAGTGTGGGGATTAAGTCCGGAAACGGGCATTAA
>JAKRSG010000042.1 GCA_022402405.1 Bacteroidia bacterium
GACAGGATTAGATAACTCAACATATTATGGCTCAAAAACCTAGTTTACCTCAAGGCACACGTGATTTTGGACCCTTAGTGGTTCAGCGCAGAAAATACATTCTTCAAATGATAGAAAATGTATTTAAAAAATATGGCTTTATGCCCATCGAAACTCCAGCCATGGAGCAGCTTAGCACTCTCAGTGGAAAGTACGGAGATGAGGGAGATCAATTATTATATAAAATTTTAAACTCCGGAGATTATTTCAAAAAACTCACCGAATACCAATCTCGTGCTATGGGTCATGAGGAATTAGACAAAACCTTTCTACCATCCTTCGACAATACCATAGAAAATTTAGATGCCAAAAGAAGTTTATCGTTTATAGCAGAAAAAGGACTTAGATACGACCTTACAGTGCCTTTTGCGCGTTATGTAACAATGAATAGAAACACTATAACGCTGCCCTTTAAACGATATCAAATGCAACCTGTTTGGCGCGCAGATAAGCCTCAGAAAGGAAGATATCGCGAGTTTTGGCAATGCGATGCCGACGTAATTGGAAGCAATAGTTTAATAAATGAAGCCGAGCTTTTAAAAATGTATGATGAGGTATTTTCCTTGCTGAACCTACCCGTAATCATCAAAATAAATAATCGTAAACTATTAAGTGCCCTTGCAACTAAAATTAATGCAGAAAACCTATTTATCCCCATTACGGTTGCCATCGATAAATTAGACAAAATAGGGCTAAATGGGGTATCAGACATTTTGGTTCAGACCGGATTAAATTTAGAACAAGTAGACGCCATTTTACATTTCTTAAGTTTAGGTAAAAGTGAAAACCCTTTACAAGAAATGACGCAGTTTTTGGGAGATGGAGATGAAGGGAAATTGGGTATTCAAGAGTTAACACAATTGCATACCTACTTATCTTTGATGAACCCATTAAACATCATACAGTTTGATTTTACTCTTGCTAGAGGTTTGTCGTATTATACAGGAGCCATTGTGGAGGTTCAATCCAATATAGGTAATTTTAAATCGAGCATTGGAGGAGGCGGTAGGTACGATAACTTAACCGGAATATTTGGAATGCCAGGAATTTCTGGCGTAGGAATATCTTTTGGTTTAGACCGTATTTACGATGTGATGGAGGAACAAAATTTGTTTCCAGAAAATCTTAAAACCACTCAAACACAAATCCTATTTTGCTACTTTAATGAAGCCACACAACTAAAGGCCTTAAGCCTTTGTTCTGAGCTCAGAAAATGCGGAATTAGTGCTGAAATCTATCCTGATATTACTAAAAAAATTGGCAAGCAGTTAGAATATGCCAATAAACTTCAGATAAAATATGCTTGCATTATTGGCGAAGACGAACTGAATTCGGACCAACTTCAAGTAAAAAATTTAATAAACGGAGAACAACATCCTACTCATTTAACATCACTCATAAACTTGCTTCAAGCATGACAACTAAATATTTTATAACCAACGAACTTGGAATAGATAGACTTCAAGAAGTTATTTCTTATAACTATACATTAGAATTATCGCCAAGAGTAATCAAAGAAATAAATAAGTGTAGAGATTACCTCGACCAAAAAATGTCGAAAAGTAGCGATCCTATATATGGTATTAATACAGGCTTTGGATCATTATGCAATACCGTTATTGAACATAATGAGTTAAGCACCTTGCAAGAAAACTTATTACGTTCACATGCTTGTGGTACGGGCGAGACAATTGATTTAGAAATCATAAAAATCATGCTTCTGCTTAAGATACAATCGCTTTCTTTAGGGAACAGCGGTGTGTGCGTAGAGACAGTGCAACGCTTAATAGACTTTTACAACCATGATTTACTCCCAGTGGTTTATGAACAAGGTTCTTTAGGTGCTAGTGGCGACTTAGCTCCTTTAGCACACTTGTGTTTGCCTTTAATTGGTGAAGGTTATTTTTGGGTGGCAAGCAAAACAGGCGACGATTATGAAATGGTAGAAGCAGCAGAGGTACTAAAAGAAAAAGGTTGGGAGCCAATAAAATTAAAATCTAAAGAAGGATTAGCACTTATTAACGGCACTCAATTTATGAGCTCTATTGGCGCCCATGTTTATATGAAATCTAAGAATATCATACAATGGGCACACTTTATTGCTGCTAATTCTTTAGATGCCTTCGATTGCCGCACAGAGCCATTTCACCCGGCACTTCATCAGTTGAGACCCTACTCTGGGCAAATAAATTCGGCCCATTTAATTCGCGAATTTTTGAAAGATAGCGAGATATCATTGGAGCCCAAAAAGCAAGTACAAGACCCATACTCTTTTAGATGCATACCACAAGTGCATGGTGCCAGTATGGATGCATTTACCTATTTCCATATGGTATTAAACATGGAGATTAATTCTGTTACCGATAACCCAAATATTTTCCCCGAGCTAGATAAAATAATTTCAGGTGGAAATTTCCATGGTCAGCCATTAGCACTTGCGTTCGACTTTTGGGCAATTGCCTTATCTGAACTAGGTAATATCTCTGAAAGAAGAACCTATCAATTAATATCAGGTACTAGAGGATTACCTGCATTTTTAACCAAAAATCCAGGGTTAAATTCTGGCTTTATGATACCACAATATACCGCGGCTAGTATAGTAAGTCAGAATAAACAACTTTGCACACCTGCCAGTGTAGATAGTATTGTAAGCAGTAATGGGCAAGAAGACCACGTGAGCATGGGAGCAAATGCTGCCACCAAGTTGCTTAAAGTTTGCAAGAACGTAGAAACCATTTTAGCCATCGAATACATGAATGCCACACAGGCTTTAGAATTCAGACGTCCTTTAAAAAGTTCTACGCTCATTGAACAAACCTTAGAAGAATACAGAAAGCTGGTTCCAAGCTTAGAAAACGATAGATTTTTGCAGCCAGATATTGAGAAAACAGTGTATTTCATCACGCATAAAAACCTGAGAATTGATATGCAAAATTTAAACGATTTAAATAATTAACACATGGAATTGCTTCAGCATTCGGATATAAAAGAACTTATAGAAATTGCCATTAGAGAAGACGTTGGAAGTGGAGATCATAGTTCTTTATCATGCATCTCCTCAGACAAAAAAGGTAAGGCTTATTGCATAGCTAAGGAAGATGGTATCATAGCCGGAATAGAATTAGCAGCATATATATTCAAAAGAATTGATGCTAATCTTCAGTTTGTTCCTCTTAAAAACGATGGAGAAACTATTTCAAAAGGAGATAGAGTATTCGAAGTATTAGGTTCAGACATAAGCATTTTAACTGCAGAACGATTGGTACTAAACTTTTTACAGAG
>JAKRSG010000411.1 GCA_022402405.1 Bacteroidia bacterium
TATCTATTTTTGATGGAGCCGAACATCAAAGTGTGGCTAGGTTTCCAAAGATTGCCGAGAGAAGTATTATTATTTCTTCATTTGGCAAAACATACCATACCACAGGTTGGAAGATGGGTTACGTATTAGCTCCAGAAAACCTCAGCAAAGAATTTAGAAAAGTACATCAATTTATGGCATTTAGCGCCAATACTCCTATACAATATGCCTTGGCAGATTATATAGACGACGCAGATGCATATTTACAACTCAGTCAATTTTATGAAGAAAAAAGGAATCATTTTCAAAAGCTCATTAAGGGTTCAAACTTTAAGCTATTGCCTTGCAAAGGCTCATATTTTCAAATGCTCAACTATGCAAAGATTACGCAAGAGCGCGACCTTGACTTTGCCGTGCGTTTAACCAAAGAACACAAGGTAGCCAGCATTCCTACCTCTGTGTTTTACAAGAAAAAAATCGATAATAATGTTCTCCGATTCTGCTTCGCCAAAGAAAATGAAACGCTAGAAAAAGCAGCAGAGAAGTTGATGAAAGTTTAGAAGTAATTATGAGGTATGAATTATGAAAAAGGTCTTTTGATTCATAATTCATAATTCATACTTCAAAATTCTACATATATTTGAAGCTTTGAATAAAACATGATACAGGAATTGATAAAGGCTCAGCTTTCTTCTGCAATTAGCCAATCTTTTGGCATTGAAATGAAAGCTGAGCAGATAGTTATAGAGAAAACTACAGCTAATTTTGAGGGTGATTTTACCTATGTGGTTTTTCCTCTTTTAAAACAAAGTAAGAAAGGGCCAGAGCAAACGGCACAAATTCTAGGAGAATATTTACAATCGAACTTCCAAGAGCTTGAGTCTTTTCAAGTGGTAAAGGGGTTTTTGAACCTAAGCATATCATCAAATTATTGGCTCAAATTCTTACAAGGTGTTGGTTCAAACCAAAGCTTTGGTATGGCTGAACCCAATAGCAAAGAACCGGTATTGTTAGAATACTCATCGCCTAATACCAACAAACCCTTGCATTTGGGACATATTAGAAACAATTTGTTGGGATATTCTGTAGCCGAGATTTTAAAGGCAAACGGACATAAAGTATTTACTTGTAATCTGGTGAACGATAGAGGAATTCATATTTGCAAAAGCATGTATGCTTGGATGCAATATGGAAACGGCGAAACGCCTGAATCTAGCGGTATGAAGGGTGATCATTTGGTTGGTAAATACTACGTAATTTTTGATAAACAATACAAACAAGAAATTCAAGAGTTAGTAGCACAAGGTTTATCAGAAGAAGATGCAGCTAAAAAAGCCCCAAGTATTCTGGCTGCTCAAGATTTATTAGTGAAATGGGAGAGTGGAGATGAGGAAACTATAAACATCTGGAAAACCATGAACGCATGGGTTTACAAGGGTTTTGAGCATACTTACAATAAATTAGGGGTTAGCTTTGATAAGTATTATTATGAGTCTGATACGTATTTGTTAGGTAAAGAAATAGTACAAGAAGGACTTGCCAAGCAAGTGTTTTTTACCAAAGAAAATGGTTCTGTGTGGATTGATTTAACCCAAGAAGGATTGGATCAAAAATTGGTATTACGCGCCGATGGAACCTCTGTTTATATTACTCAGGACTTAGGAACTGCTGAGTTAAAATATAACGATTTCCATTGCAATCGTTCTATTTATGTGGTAGGAAATGAACAAGAATATCACTTTAAGGTATTGCAGCAAATTGCCCAGAAATTAGGAAAGCCATATGCTAATGGAATCTATCATTTAAGTTATGGAATGGTAGAATTACCACATGGTAAAATGAAAAGCAGAGAAGGTACTGTTGTGGATGCCGATGATCTGATTGAGGAAATGGAGCAAACTGCAAAAGCTACTACTCAAGCCTTGGGTAAAATGGATGGAGAGAGCGAAGAAACCTTAGAGCAATTGTATCATACCATTGGTATGGGTGCATTGAAGTACTATCTTTTGAAAGTGGATCCTCGTAAAAAAATGCTCTTTAATCCTGAAGAAAGTATCGATTTTCAAGGTAATACCGGGCCATTTATTCAGTATACTCATGCTCGTATAAAATCTATTTTGCGCTTAGCAGGAGAAACCTCAACAGAATTTGATATTCATGAGGTTAGCCTTAGCAAAGTTGAAAAGGAGCTGTTAGTTAAAATGTATCAATATCCACAAGTAATTGAGGAAGCTGGTAAAGATATGAGTCCGGGAATTATCTGCAATTACATCTTCGAATTAGCTAAAGTATACAGTTTGTTTTATCATGATCATCCGATTATGAAAGAACCAAACCTACACCAAAGAGCGTTTAGAATTGAAGCATGTAAATTATCTGCACATATTATTAAATCTGGATTTGCACTACTTGGAATTCAGGTTCCAGAGAAAATGTAACATGAAAAAAACTTTCTTTTTGTTTTTGGCAATAAGCTTGTTTATAGCTTGCGATCCAACTAAGCAATACATGAAACAAGGCAATCAGGCGTATCTTCTGGGGGATATGGATGCTGCTGCTAATTATTATTACAATGTATTGCTATTAAAACCAAATATGCTTGAAGCTAAGCAGGCTTTGCAGCAAAGTGGTGGTATGGTTTTGCAAAATAAATTTTCTGCTTTTAACAAATACGTCATAGAAAAGGAAGATGAGAAAGCGATTAAGCAATATTTATCTTGCAAAAAGTATTATGCCAAATGCC
Source organism: Bacteroidia bacterium (assembly GCA_022402405.1). Lineage (GTDB taxonomy): Bacteria > Bacteroidota > Bacteroidia > UKL13-3 > UKL13-3 > B1. Next base: position 2,723 of record JAKRSG010000411.1, read on the forward strand.
AGTCTGTTGGGGTAGAATTGCCATGGGTTAGTATGTACGATCCTATTTACGAAGACCTCAAAAATGAGTTTGTTTCGGCTCAATATGATATGGGATTAGAACATATGAGGGCTAATAGATACGACCAAGCTGAGGCTGTATTTACTAAGATATCTGAGATAGATTCAACGTATAAAGATGCTACCGTTTTGCGTTTAAAAAGTATATTGGAGCCTTTGTATCAACACGGACAAAAAATGATGGAATTGGAGCAGTACAAGGAAGCATTCCGCGATTTTGAAAAGGTTATAAAGCTTGATAGAACATATAAAAATGCCCTGAACCTAAGAGAAGAAGCTCTTAAAAAAGCCTCTGTTGGATTGGGTGTTTTACCTGTGCAAAATCAAACGCGTATGCAAGGTTTCGATTCTAGGTTGTATCAGCAGTTAATTGCTACCTTGGTTCAGAACAAAAACCCGTTTTTAAAGGTGGTTGATAGAAGTTCACTAGAATCGATGTTGCGCGAACAATCTTTGGGAATGAGTGGCATGATAGATCCAGAAAGTGCTGCAAAAGCTGGGAAGATAATTGGGTTAAAGTATGTGTTAATGACGGCCATAAGCGATTTGGTTTTCGAAGATAATGGCGTGCAATCAGATTCTTTGGTGGCCTACGAAGCCTACTCGGGGCAGATTCCAGGTACCTTACCTAACTCTTTACCTCAAACGGTAACCCGATTTAAAAAAGTAAAGTATTTTGACCAATCTCAAAAAAGAAGATTGTACTACAGAGTGTTTTACCAATTAGTTTCCACTCAAACAGCACAAGTTGTGGCCAGTGATGTAATTAGTGAAGAAATGAGTGATGAAGTGCATTATGCCAGTTACCAAGGTAATGTTAATGCTTTGTACCCAGAATTACCTGTAGGTAAAAATATGCCTCCTAAACCAAAAGCCTTTAGAGAACAATTTAATCAAGTTAAACGAAATGTGGCTAGTAGAGAGGAATTAACCCAAGAGGTATGTAAAAAAATATCCAAACTCATTGTCGACGATTTGCATATCTACATCGAAAAATGACAATAAGTCGCACTGTTTAATTAGGTTCAGCCAGAATGTCTTTTATAATGGTTTGAACCCAATATTTTTTTAAGAAAATAAGTCATAATGTCTTGTTAATCAGATTGGAATATCTATTGAAGAAAAGAGAGTATTCTAACAAAAAAACTAATTAAACAGAATATGACACTTATTAAAATGAATCCGGCAAGAGAGTTCTTCAAGGAAAGAATGATGCCTAACGAAGTTAACAGTTTATTTGAATCTTTCTTTAATGATGGATTGGGTAAATTTGAACGTAATGTATTTTTTACTCCACGCGTTGATGTATTAGAAAAGCAAACTCAATTTGAGGTTCACTTAGCTTTACCAGGTTTGAAGAAAGAAGATATTAATATTT
>JAKRSG010000412.1 GCA_022402405.1 Bacteroidia bacterium
CCAAAGTTGGCGATTTACTCACATCAAAACACATCCCAAATGGGTAGTAGTGGAATTCCTCTAGCAAGCTACCTTGGTAATGGGCGATGAATAAATTATCGGTGCGGACTGTCATTTTTTAGGGGAGAAGTTTTAAGGGTTAAGTGTTAAGACTTTCAATGGGTGGGTTATTTATTTATGCATGGCAATCTACTAAATTGAGGGCATTGTTTTTAGCGAACTGATGTCCAAAATAATTAAACACCTCAATTTTGAACATCAATCCACCTTTTTTCTTCTATTATTTTCCTCAAGTGTTCAATATTAAATTCTTTTCGTTTTAAGCTGTTTTTATTTAACAATTGTTGAAGAGAATATTGAAATGGTATATTACTCTCTTCCAAAAAGTAATCTTTGAATTTAAAATCAGTTAGATCAACTTCAAAAGTCTTGCTGAACCTAGACATAAATTCAGAGGCATCGTGACCTACTAAATCAAGATCTTTAAAAAAAATCGTTTTTTCATCAATTTTCATATTTAGTAATTCACTAAAAAATAAGTTTATCTTTTCATTTAACTCAATGTTTTTCATTTTAATTCTTTTTTTTATCGCTCGAAAAATGGTCAAACAATAAAATTGAGCCTCCATCATGCACAGTCCAAAGGCATAAAATAATTTGCTAATTCCTTACACATTATCTACAATAAAATCATTAAACCCACAAAAAATCCTAATGAAATAAAAAAATAATAAGTAAATAATTTACCTCCTCTACTTTCCTTTTTTAACGAAATAAGTTTGGTATATTTTTTCTTATAAAAAAACGCAAAATAATTAATGCCAAAAAAAAGCATGGGAATTATTATCAAATATAAAAAATTTAAAACATAGCTTTGAGCAAATGAGTAGGTTGTGAATTCTATTTTAAAAAGAAAAAATACAATATTTAAACTTAAAATATTTGCACTTTGGGCAAATGCAAAACCCCATAACAATATGAAATTTTTATCCTTCTCACCTCTAAAAGACGGTGTTTTATGGGCTTTTTCAATGGCGTCTAACCACATAAATGTATACCAATTCATAATTTAGGGATGGTTTAAATCATAAATAAATCGCCCTCCAAAATAAATTCCAACTCCAATACCAACTCCCCAGCCTATCGGATTTGAGACCAAACCTAATGTAGCTGCAACCCCAACACCAGTTCCACCAGCCCCAATTAACGCATCTGCCAAATCTCTCATTCTTCCTTCATTCCCATTTAGCTTATCAGTTAAATATCTACTTCCCGAATAAAGAGACCCTATAACACCAGTTACTATATTTGCTCTTCCTAATAAATTAGCCATTTTTAAGGCATTTAAACCATTAAATTTAGTTAAAGTAGCAGCAGAGATTGTTCTTGAACCGTATTTTTGTGCATACTTATAGACATTTGTTGAAGAAAAACCATAACCGCCACCAATTAATCCAGTGGCAACTCCTTTTACGGTATTTATATTATTGGCAAAGTCAACATTACTATTCTTATACCAAACACCATCCTTCAAACTCATCCCCCACGCAAGCTGGTTTTTTTGATAATTAGCAGCTACATCTCCATATGCCTCACCCAAAGGACGAGGATTGCCACCTGCATCCATTGAAACCATGAATCTATTGCGAAATTGATTTATTAGAAATCTATTATCATTGTTTCTAGTATGAAATTCATAAGCTGTAATTTCATAAACAAACAAAATACTCCTTTTAATTGCATCATCACCTACACAAGAGCCCCCAAATCCAAAAGCATAATCTAGCACGTAATACCCGTTTGTATGGGAACCACTTTGATTTATAATTTTTCCTTGACTGTTTATAATTGTACCATCAAATAACCCCAACGGATCCGTAAACGAAACAGGGTTATTGCTCATGGCCAAATACGGTGAGGGGTGCTGCATCAAGGGATCGGGTTGTAACCAACGGCCTATTTGGGCATCGTAGTTTCGGAAGGCAAAATTATAATCTTCTAAGCCATACACGTTGCCGTTGGCGTCTTCAAACTCATCGTGCTCGTGCAGCTGACTGTTATACTTAATGGCAGCAGATTTACCCAAAGTTGGCGATTTACTCACATCAAAACACATCCCAAATGGATAGTAATGAAACTCCTCTAGCAAGCTGCCTTGGTAGTGGGCAATGAATAAATTATCGGTGCGGACTGTCATTTTTTAGGGGAGAAGTTTTAAGGATTAAGTGTTAAGTGTTAAGTGATTTTGAGCCATAAAGCAATTATAAGAATATTTGCTTTAAAACAATACTTTCTGCTAGAAAGAATGAGGTTCCTCCCTGCGGTCGGAATGACCGGCATTCAAGCGTTTTTGGGGCGTAGTTGATTTGGCAGCTTTGCTGCCAATATCAACTACGCCTTTGCACCTAAAAACATTGTCATTTTGAGCGCAACGAAGTGGAGCGAAAAATTTCTTCTATATATTAGGTTTTTCTTGTAATTGTAGTTTAAAATTTGAGTTTTATTCTAAATAGGCCTATAGACTCAACACTTGCCTAGCATTATAAGCAACTAAAAATTCATTATGATTAGTATATTCCTCCAAAACCTTTATTGTTTTATTACTTTTAAACTTGATAAGATAATAAAATGCTGAGGTTAATTTGTAGACGTAATACGAATCATTCTTATTGTCAATAATTTTAATAATATTTAAAGCGACATCAATCATTCTTGGATCCTTATTAATTTCAAATATGGAGGCCGAAATTGCCAGTTTAGTCAAATCATCATTCAGAGTTTCTAATAATTTTATTAACACCTTAATGGATTTTTGCGACTTCAAATATGCCAAAGTTTCTACAACCAAAGTATCAACTTCTTGATTTAATTGAATTGATAGTTTATTTATAAGTGCATCCTCTAATTGTTTTTTATCCTCCTCATTAAGTTTATTAATTAAAGGAATATTATTAAATCCATTTCTATGCTGATAATCACTTGGAGGAATAATTTCCTCAATTATTTCATTTATCTTCATCTCTAAATTATCTATAATTAATTTTAACTCCTTTTGATAGTAATATCGGCAACTCCGTCTTAAACCAAATTGACTCCGCTCTAGGATTATTTAAGAACACGTTAACAGTGCTACCATTCGGAACTCCCCTAGCCCATGCCGCTGACAACCGTTGCCACATTGGTTCAGCCTGAGACCACGGTATATTTTTACTTTCAATCAGATTTTGCAAATTTTTCCCTGCTCTTGTTTGCCCTAAAGTTTGATAACCTTTATTTATGGCTCTGACCTCGGAACCAACACCTGAGAAAAATGCTCGACCTCCGCTATTGGCAGCCTTAATTAAACTTTTAAAAGAACTACCACCCATTAACCAATTTAGCGGATTATTAGCTAACGAAAAGCTCACTATATTTTCGGGTATTTTACCATTGGGATAACCTGTAATAAATAAATTCCAAATAGCCCTAGATATACTTATATTATCTTCCTTCAAACTCATCCCCCAAGCAAGTTGGTTATTTTGATAATTAGCTGCTTTTTCACCATAGGCCGTTCCGGCTACAACTGGAAAACCAAATTGGTTAAAGGTTCCTGTATATTTCGGATAATGATTACCACCATCTACTGCATGAATTACAGCCTCTTCTGCTATCCAACTATTAGTTTCGCTGTCAAACCAAAATACTCTTTGCCCATCAATATAAAGATCACCTGTTGTGTTAATTTTTCTAATATCATCCCACAACCCCGTAGGATCCGTAAACGAAACCGGGTTATTGCTCATGGCCAAATACGGTGAGGGATGCTGCATTAAGGGATCGGGTTGTAACCAACGGCCTATTTGGGCATCGTAGTTTCGGAAGGCAAAATTATAATCTTCTAAGCCATACACGTTGCCGTTGGCGTCTTCAAACTCATCGTGCTCGTGCAGCTGACTGTTATACTTAATGGCAGCAGATTTACCCAAAGTTGGCGATTTACTCACATCAAAACACATCCCAAATGGGTAGTAGTGAAACTCCTCTAGCAAGCTGCCTTGGTAGTGGGCGATGAATAAATTATCGGTGCGGACGGTCATTTCTGAGGTGTTGCAAGAATACACATAAATATAACCATTTTGGTTAATTTGAAATATGGGTTGGGTTAAATTACTCCAAGCATTGGCTTGTTCTACCTGCAATGCGCCGCTTT
>JAKRSG010000413.1 GCA_022402405.1 Bacteroidia bacterium
GTCTTCTGTGCGTTTAAATACTTCGTATACGCAAATGCAGCAGTTTAATATTAGGCCACATGTAGATATTTTCTTTAAACAAAATAGCTATAATTTAAAGGCTCAATATGTATTCAATGATTTTAATGAGTTTTATTGGGGAATTGGTAATCTGGCTCCTGAATCGGCAAAGGAGTCATATAATTTTAAGCAGCATCGACTTAACGCTCGTTTAGTTAAGCAGGTATTCAAAAATTGGTATTTTGGTCCGCAATTGATGTATGAAAAAATATATCAAATATCTTTTTCTGAATCGAGTTTAAGTCCGCAAAGCCAAGTGCCTGGCATTGGAGGATACGAAGTGTTAGGTGCTGGATTGGCTCTTGCATTTGATAGCAGGAATAATGTTTATTTTCCCACCAAAGGCTCTTATTTAGAGATAAGTAATCATATGTTTATGAATGAAAAACTCAATAGCTATAGGTTCAAAGCGGTGGTAATGGATTTACGAAAATATCTATCTGTTGGAAAAAAAGATGTACTAGCTTTTCAGTTTTTTGGCAGCTATAATGGTGGTTATGTGCCTTACAGGCAAATGCCTACCATTGGCAATGATATGATTATGCGTGGTTATTATAATGGTAGGTACCGCGACGATCATTATTTGGCTATGCAAGCAGAGTATCGCAAATTTATTTGGGGACCCATAAGCGCGGCTGTGTTTGCTGGATTTGGAAATGTAGGGGCAAATTTACCTGAATTATCTCAACACATTAAGCCTAATTACGGAATAGGATTACGAGGTTTGATGATACGAAAAGAGCATTTAAATGCACGTATTGATATTGGATTTGGTGAAGCCAAAACGCGTGGGGTTTATTTTACTATCGGAGAGGCGTTCTAAGATTTTTTATATGGGCAATGCCTGCAGCCATTGCCGCAACAATAGCCTCTTTGAAGGTGAAAGGCTTCTGTAAATACCATAAATCCATTCTCAAAATAATAATGAGTTCCCACTTGTAGTTCTGCTTTTTTAAGTGTGGAATTATTTCTAATTTCTGGTTTGTTTTTAGGGCTTTCTTGCATAAAAATTTCCTGTATTTATGTGTGTATGAAAACGACCAGCTTCTTGACCCGTTTGGGTGTATCTAAACACTTCGCTTCTTTGGATAAAATCTTTAGCATCTGATGCTAAAATCTCATTTTTGTAGGGCTCATATCCTATAGCATAAAAGTTCTTTCCTTGCGCAGAAATAAATGGTGTTTGTGGTAAAATACTATCGGTAATATCCATGCTATAAATATCTTTATTAATCCAGAACAAAGTATTTCCATTGCTGTTTTTGATTAATCTTCCCGGATTTTCTCCTTCTTTAAAACGCAATCTTTTTTCAACAAATCCCATTTCGTTCATGCGGCACAATTGTGCCTGAACGCCTGTTTTTCCAATGCTTAACACCCATATTTTATTTTGAGCATCTCTTATAATCGATTGAGCACCGAAACCGATATCAATGCTATCTTTAATTTTGTTGGTTTGCGTATCTATAACATACACAAACGCAGAACCAAGTCCGCACACAAATGCACTATTGCCAACCAATAGCATTTCTTCTGTCCAACCTTGGCACATAATTTTACCTTCAATCTGAAGGGTTTTTAAGTTCACTATGTAAACTGCGTTTTCGTATAAATCGCTTACATAGGCCTTGTTTTCATTTATAGGCAATATGTATCTAGGCGAGTTAAAGCCTTCTATTATGCCTGTTTCTTTCCACGTTTTAGCATCCAAAACGCTAATTTTTCTTGAGTTGTTTACTACCAAATAAAGCCTGTTTTGGTATTCGCAAACAGATTGTAATACATCGCCAATTCCTTTTCCATTATGCGCTTTATATATATCGGTCTGAACCAAATTACTTAGTGGATTATAATAACTTAAACTGGCATTTCCCCATTGAAAATTACCCTCATTTACAATATACACGCCCACGCTATTGCTGTCTATTTCGTGAATGGGATTGTCTGCAATAGGATTAGGAGATTTATCACATGATGCAAGTAGGGTTAAGGTAATCATCCATGCCAACAATGGCTTGTAAATGCGGGAAATGCCAGTTATAGTCATCTTATTCTTTTATAATCTTTTTGGTAATGGTACCTAACTCATTTTTAGCTGTAAGAATATAAATTCCTGAATGTAATGATTCAATATTTATAGAAGTTTCGTTGTTACTAAGTAATAACTGACCGTTCATATTATAGATTTCTATACGGGTAATGGGTTCAGCACTTTCTACATTTATTATGCTTTTACTTGGATTTGGATATACGTTTATAGCCATATTTTTATTTGCTTTTTTAATTGAATTTGGCATGTCGCCAAAGTTATCTAAGCAAAAGTAAAGCGGAGTGTTAATGCCAAAATCACCTGTATCTGAAGAATAAAAGTTAAAGGCAAAACTATCTACAGCACCAAAAGAACTTAAGTCAACCCACTTCCAAGTGTTCAGTATATAATCATCTGTGTTATTGCTGAACCTAAAGTCGGCTAAATATATTTCTACTGATGTATCCGCTGGGTTACCGCTATTTTTCCAAGCGCTAATTTCTACCTTAAAATAATCAGGGTCGTTGCCACTTACACCACCAAATTTTTTGGTAAATGTGCTACCTTCTTTCATATCGTAATAAGCATAAGTGCTATTGGTGATATAAAAGCCATTTACTACCTTACCAATTGCATTTCCTTCTAGCTTAATTTTTCCGTTGCCATAGAAAACACCATAATTTTCCGAATTTAATCCGCCACCTGTTATGGCGCTATATTGGTTCATAAAACCTTTGGTGCTATCGTCTTTTACATTCGATACAGAAAAGCCGCTCCAAAAACCGCCGAAGGATGAATCGTAGCTATTTTGAAAATAGAAATCTCCGCTCTTAAAACCGCCAGCAAAATCACTACCGTTGTAATATGAATTGGGCGCTAAACTAATGTTTTCGAAGGTAGCAGAACTTTGTGCTTTACTAGTTGTACTGAGTACTAAAAGGAGAAATACTCCAAGAAATGGTAGGTGTTTTTTCATGTTGTTTTATTATTTAAATTTTAGAATTTCGTATTTAGAATTTGAAATTTACAGTCAACTGGTAGTTAATAAGCGGCATAGGCATATTAACCATTACTTGATAACTAGTGTTAAATAGATTATTTATGAATAATTGAGTTTGCCAATCTTTAGAAAACCACTTCCAGTTTTTACTTATGTTAATGCTATGAATGCTATAAGGCATAAGCCAATTGCTATGGTCTGAGCTTACAAATCTTGTTCCTATATAATTGTATAAATATTGTATAGTGAAGCTTCTTCTTACTAATTGAACATGCATTTGATGTTTAATTCGAGGCGTATATATTAATTGCTTATGCAATGAGGCGTCATTAAGCAAGGTAGATTCTTGGTTTGTAGTAAGAGTATAATCATGCATACCACCTATAATCCATTCGCTTTTGCTGGCGTTTCTCAGACGTAATTGCCAAGATGCTTCTATACCTCTGCTCCATACTTTAAATACATTCATGGGGGTGCTCAAATTTCCACCCGCCGGAACCCAAATTATCCAATTGTTTACATGTTTACTAAAGTAGGTTAATCCACCACTCATTAATACTCTTTTTTGGGTGTAGTTGCCTCTTATTAAATCTTTTAAATGAAAGGCTTTTATTGCATTTAAACTTATCTCTTGGTTCCAGCCAAACTCTGGTTTTAGATCTGGGTTTCCCATGTTTGGCCAGTATAAATCGTTGAAGGTAGGCAGTCTGTAATTACGCGATACATTAGCATCTATATTTATGTTTTTTAGAACTTGATACCTAATGCCGTATGCTGGCATAAAGGGTATGGCTTCGCCATTCACCCATTCTTGTCGACCCGAAATTTGCTGTTTTAATTTTTGATCAAAATGGTCAAATTTAACACTGCTGAACAAAGCAATTTTTTCTTGATTCCAAGGTTCTGTTGCCTCTCTTAATTGCGCTTTATTATGTTGAAACATGGCGCTTCCATGCCATTGGAATTTATCGTGTAAGTAAAATTGGTCGATAAAGGCTGTAGAGCTACTAGCAAGACTATAACTCTCTTTCACCTGAGTGTTTTTATACGTTAAGCCATCTAAAAAATAAGCGTAGCGTGCTTGCAATTCGTAAGCTT
>JAKRSG010000414.1 GCA_022402405.1 Bacteroidia bacterium
TGCATCTGTTAAGCAGATATATTCGAATTTAGATTGATTTCTAGCCTCAGTAATGCATGCTTTTTTCTCAGAAACGCCAACGTTTTCTGACGCTATTAATCTTATGTTATAATCAGAATATTTCGCTATTTCGGCCTGAACCAAAAGCTCTGTATGATCTTTGGAATGGTCGTTTATAACTATAATTTCAAACAAAGAGATTGGATAATTTTGGTTGATGATAGATTTTATACAGGCAACAATGCTATGCGCTTCATTTCGGGCTGGAATAATTACGCTGAAACTATTTTTTGGTTCAAACCGACCCGAATTTACACGAGTGGGTATAAAAAGCCACCCTACATAATATATGATTAGTAATAACCCATAGGCCAATAGCAACAAATAACATAGAATTTCCCAAGCACTCATGACCTAACTTTATAAATAAAATACATTCCTAATAATGCTGGTAAAAGCATGTTTACGATCCAAAGGCTATATGCAGACAGTAAAATACCCGCTTGATTGGTGCTAAACATGCTAAAAAAAGCCAAAGCACTAGCGCCTCGTATACCAATTTCTAACAAGAGAAAAGATGGCACTACAGATTGCACACAAAAGGTACCAATGATGCACGATAAGCTTAGCCAAAATCCGATATCTACTTTAAAAAACTGCAATAACAGATAGTATTGAAATAAAAATATAAAATACCTAGCCATGGATAAACCTAAAATTTTGGATAAATGCCAGAAATCGAAGGCAGCAAAAACATTCACATATTTTTCAAATTTTGCCACCCAAGAAATATGCTCTACTCGTTTATAAACGACTTGTAGATTCAGATAAATAAAGAGCAAAAACACTATTAAAAAAAAACCGAGTATGAGCCAAATATAAAAGCCAGGCCTATCAATAAAAAAATAGCTAAAAGAGAACAAACCAAAAATTAATGTTACAATTACTTGCGCAAAATGACCGATGACCGTAACCAGAGAGCCTCGCCACTTATTCATTATTTCGAGGTGAATAACTCTACCGGCAAAATCGCCAATTTGATTGGGCGTAATAATACTCAAAGTTACTCCAGAAAAAACCGCCTTAATGGCAACAGAAAATGGGATAGGTTCGAACCTACTGATAAGGCTTTTCCATTTTATGGCCTCTAATCCCCAATTTGCAAACAAGAGAATAAAAGCTAAAATGAGATAATAAATAGCTCCTAAATCTTCGGTGGCATCAAATGTTTTAAATAAATCGTTGATGCTATAGGCATAGAACAACTTATAAATTATAAAAGTAGAAACCACGAACAAAAGAATAATTTTTGCTGTTTTTATGGCTTGTTTATATGCGTTTGTTTGAAACAAAAGATTGTATTAACTATGTTTGACAAATTAAGGCATAGAAAACACCTTAAACAAATCTGATTTTGAACAAAACTAAAACAGTAAAGGAAAGAATTATTCTGGGCATAGACCCGGGCACAAGCGTTATGGGGTACGGGGTTTTACATGCGCTTGGTAAACAGGTAACAGTGCTTACTTTGGGAGTTCTTAAATTAGATAAATACGAAGATTATGCTCTTAAACTAAAAAAGATTTTTGAGAGAACTATTGGACTCATAGAAGAATATCATCCAGATGAATTGGCTATTGAGGCACCTTTTTTCGGAAAAAACGTACAAAGTATGCTTAAGTTAGGTCGTGCACAAGGGGTTGCTATTGCAGCAGCTATGAGCAGAGAATTGGCAGTAAACGAGTACGCTCCTAAAAAAATAAAACTAGCCGTAACAGGCAACGGAAATGCCAGTAAAGAACAAGTGGCAGCTATGTTGCAAAAGCAACTAAAGTTTGAGTTCGATAAACAATTTTATGATGCAACAGACGGATTAGCTGCAGCCTATTGCCATTTTACTCAGAACCTATACAACTTGGCACCTGCAGATGAAAAAAGCAGTACTAAAAAGAAAATTCCAGCCAAGAAAAAAGCCTCCACTTGGGAGGCTTTCGTTAATCAAAATCCTGATAAAATTAAGAAAAAATAACTCTTAATTATCCTAAAATTTCATTCTAATTTCTGCTGCTATTTGTTGCATTTCTTCTGAACTCAATTTGAGTTTTGGATTAGAAAAGTTCATTTCGTGCATTTGATTAAAAGGTATCAAATGAATATGCGCATGTGGCACTTCCATACCCATTACACAAACTCCAACTCGTTGGCATGCTATGCCCTTTTTTAAGGCAACAGCAACCTCTTTAGCAAATAAATGTAATCCAGAATATAACTCAGTAGGCAAATCGAAAATATAATCGATTTCGGTTTTAGGAATTACCAAAGTATGACCTTTCGTGAGCGGATTAATATCTAAAAATGCCAAATAATTCTCGTTTTCTGCAATTTTATAGCAAGGGATTTCACCTGCTATTATCTTAGAAAAAATGCTAGCCATAATTATAAGGTTATTTCTAATATCTCTAATTTAATGGTTCCAGCAGGAACAACCACTTCGCAGATATCACCTATTTTTTTATTCATCAAGCCTAAACCAATAGGAGATTTAAACGAAATTTTTCCTGTTTTTAAATCCGCCTCTTTCTCGTTTACGAGTGTGTACCAAATTTCTTTCTTAGTAGATTGATTTAACACTCTTACTTTGGTAAGCATCATTACCTGATTGGTGTTTAATTTGCTCTCATCGATAATTCTCGATTTCGAAATCAGGTCTTCCATTTTAGCAATTTTAGCCTCTAATAAACCCTGATCTTCTTTAGCTGCATGGTATTCTGCATTTTCACTTAAATCTCCCTTATCCCTTGCATCTGCAATTTGTTTGGTAATAAAAGGACGTTGAACATACTTTAACTCATACAATTCAGCTTGCAATTTTTCTAAACCTTCTTTTGTTACAAAATTAATATCAGCCATATTTTTAAAACTTTGTTATTGATGTAAAAACAAAAGAAACGTTCCACACAGGTGGAACGTTTCTTTTGATGGGTACAAATGTAGTAAATTTTATTATCCTTTTTTACCTCCAACAGTTAAACGAATACCGATAGTATGCATTCCGTTGAAAATTCTAGTTGGGGCATATCCATAATCGATTGCCATAGAAGTACCACTTTTAGATATTGGCATTTGGAAGGTAGCACCTGCCCACAAACCATAAATAGGATTTAAATACTGAGGATCGGTTTCATTTCTACTAAACAATTGCTTGTCGCCAGTTACATTATAAGCCACACGCAACATAGCCTGCTCTTTGTAAGCATATTCTGCACCAAATCCGTATACATTAGATTGGAAAGCATTGTAGTTAAAGTTAAAAGAACCTGTTAATCTATGGAAATAAGTCTCTTCGTTTTGATCCAAACGCATATCATATCCCAAACCAATGTTTACCAAAGTAGGTAAGTTAAATTTATCAGCAGTAAAATATGCTTTACGGTCGGCACCCGTTTGAGCATTGATAGCTCTAAACGATAAACCAGCTCCACGGTAAGTTAAATCTGGACCAATATTACGCATAGAGATACCTAATCTGAAATCTTCTTTTTTGATTTTTTTCTTAGGATTTTTAGCATTCAAAGCGGTTTGGTATTGAACTCCAAAGTCGAATGCTAAGCCTTGAGCTCTTACATCTTGAATACCCTCAGATATCAAACGTAGTAAAAAACCACCTGTAATACTATTGGAGAACTTCTTAGCATAAGAAGCTCCAATATTTACTACTTGCGGACTAAACATTGGTAAAGTTCCATCTGGGTTATCGTAAGTAGTAATTGGAATACTACCAAAATCCCATGAAGAAAAACCTAAACCAATTACACCACCATCTCCGTTTTCACCAATGGCTTGAGCCAAGCCGAGGTTATTTACACTCACGCCACTTCCTTGCAAAAACGACATTCTTGAGAAAGCGATATCCGTTTTTTCTGTATACGCTAAACCAGCGATATTTAAATTAAAAGATTCTATACCTCTAACAGATGCAGAGTTGGTTCCACCATAACCTGCGGTTCTGGCATATGGATTTACGTTTAGTTGAGTAGCACCTGCTCCGCCCGAACGATCTGGATTACTTCCAAATGCGTTAACTGAACCAAGCAGCATTCCAATCAAACCAATTTTTCCTATAGCTATTTTCATTGTTATGTTATTATCTCGTTAAAAATATATTTGATTAG
>JAKRSG010000415.1 GCA_022402405.1 Bacteroidia bacterium
GACGCTCTTCCGATCTAGAATACAAATGCTCTAACTTTATGACCTTCTTTAATAAAGTTCTCTGCATGTTTAAGTTTAAACTCAAAGTCATGCTCGTCTGTATTAGGTCCAAATCTAATTTCTTTTACTTCAGATTTTGCTTGATTAGCTTTCTGTTCCTTTTTCTTTTTCTTCTGTTCGTATAAGAATTTCTTGTAATCAATAATTCTACATACTGGTGGATCAGCATTTGGAGAAATCTCAACTAAATCTAACTCCTGCTCATCGGCCATAGTTAAAGCTTGACTAAGAGTATAAACTCCTACTTCAATATTTTCTCCAACCAATCTAACATTGCTTGCGCGTATTAAATTATTGATTTTATGCTCCGGTTCTAAAGAACGACGGCCTTTGTTAAAACGGTTTTGAGCTGGACTTGGTCCGGCTGGTTTACCACTGCTGCTGGGTGTGTTTGGTGCTGCCAAAGAAACTTATATTTTTACTGTTAATTGATTGTTAAAATAGCTTATGAATTCTGCCGACAACATTTTTCCTAAATCTCCTTCACCATGTTTCCTCACAGAAACACTTTCTTCTTGCATTTCATTCTCACCAATAACAAGCATATACGGGATTTTCTTCATTTCTGAGTCTCGTATTTTCTTGCCAATTTTCTCATTCCTATCGTCGAGCAGGGCGCGAATATCGTTATTTTTCATTAAATCAACAAGTTTTTGAGCATAAGGCAAATACTTATCGCTAATTGGTAACACAATTACTTGTTTTGGCGACAACCAACTTGGTAAATTACCAGCGTAATGTTCTAACAAAAATCCTATGAAACGCTCATGGGTACTCAAAGGAGCACGGTGTATGATTAACGGACGCTCCTTTTCATTTTTCTCATTGGTAAACCATAAATCAAACCTTTCTGCTTGTGCAAAATCTACTTGGTTGGTAGCCAAAGTAAATTCTCTTCCAATTGCAGAGTATATTTGAATGTCTATTTTTGGTCCGTAAAATGCCGCCTCATCCTCTACTTCTACATAATTTAACCCGAGGCTAATCAATACTTTTCTAACCATCTCCTCGGTTTTTAACCAAAGCTCTGGTTCATTTATGTATTTCTGACCCAATTTTGCAGGATCATGTTTTGAGAAACGCATTACATATTTATCAATTCCGAAAACTGAAAAATACTTAAGGTACAGATCATTCACCTTTTTAAATTCTTCCTCAAATTGGGCCTCTGTGCAATATATATGGGCATCATTCATCTGTAAACTGCGCACGCGCATCAATCCAAATAACTCACCACTTTGCTCATATCTGTAACAAGTACCATACTCTGCAAATCTTAGCGGTAAATCACGGTAACTTTTGGGTGTAGCAGCAAATATCTTGTGATGATGCGGACAATTCATCGCCTTCAAATAATATTTTTCGCCGTCCATTTCCATGGCAGGAAACATACTATCTTTATAATAAGGTAAATGACCACTTTTCAAGTATAAACTCTCTTTTGCGATATGAGGAGATTTAACTCGAACATATCCAGCTTCTGCTTCTGTTTTTTTGGCAAAAGACTCTAATAATTCAATGATAGCACCGCCGTTTGGCAACCATAAGGGTAATCCCGGACCAATATCATCATCAAAAGTATAAATCTCTAATTCCTTACCTAATTTTCTATGGTCGCGTTTCTTAGCTTCCTCTAGCATGTTCAAGTATTCAGTTAACTCGGCTTGCTTGGGGAAAGAAATTCCATACACTCTTGTTAATTGAGGATTTTTTTCATTACCACGCCAATAGGCTCCTGCCACACTCATCAATTTTACAGCTTTAACAAAACCTGTATTGGGTAAATGTCCGCCGCGACACAAATCTGTAAAATTACTATGTGAACAGAATGTAATTTCTCCATCATTTAAGTTTTCAATTAACTCAACCTTAAATGGATTATTCTTTTCTTGATAATAAGCTAAGGCTTCAGATTTACTTACAGACTTCTTGAAGAATTCTGCCTTTTCTCTGGCAAATTCGAGCATTTTATCCTCGATTTTCTTAAAATCTTTCTCCGATAAATGCTCGCCGTTAAGATCTATGTCATAATAAAATCCTTGTTCAATGGCTGGTCCAATAGTAAGGTTAACTTTTGGGTAAAAAAACTCAATGGCCTGAGCCAACAAATGTGCAGAAGAGTGCCAAAAAGCCGTTTTCCCTTCTTTAGAATCCCATGTGTAAAGCGTTAATGAGCCATCATCCGTTATTGGTTCAGCCAATTCTATTACAGAATTGTTAAATTTTGCTGTTAAAACATTGCGCGCCAATCCTTCACTGATGGATTTTGCAATTTCTAAGGCGGTGGTGCCCCGTTCATACGAACGAACGGAACCGTCTGGTAAAGTAATATTCATATTATTTTTTGCTGGGCTGCAAGTTAATACTTGTTGGGAATTAAAAGAAAAAAAATGGCTTGAATATTGCAAAACAGTACAAAAAACTATTTTATGAAGTTCCAATATTCATTAAAAATCTTATTACCATTTTTGCTTACGGTTCAAACATTGCTATTTGAATCTTGCTCTACAAGCTATAAATCAAGTGTTAATACTTTTAATAATAAAATAAATATAAATCTTAGTAAGCATAATTTAACATATCAATTTGTGCACGACAGTCTATTTGAGAAGCCTGTAAATAAACAAATAGACACCTTCGACTATCTGTTTTTATCTCAACTATACAGAAAAATAAAATCAAGAGGCTTTCAATTAGGACAAGATAGTTCGTTTCAAATTATGAATTTAGAAAATTGTTTAATTGACTTTTCATACGGTCAATCAAAACTAGTTAAATTTACTCATGATTCATTTTATGTAAATCAATTTACAAGTACTTTAGTATGCCAAACAAACATAGGTTCAACCAAATTATTTACGGCAACATATGACGAATACCAAGACTATAAAATCAAACCTAAAAGTAATGCAAAAAATTCCCTAGACCCAACAAAAAAATGGCTTGAGACCAATAACTATTACTATTGTTTAGAGCCAATTTCATATAATAAAGCCTATTTAATTGCCAGAAATTTAAGCGAACGTGCAGCCTTTAAACTAGATTCTATTAATGAGGTAAACTTTATTAAAAACTACCCCGAATTGGCTGACAAATCAATTAAAGAAAAAAAAATAAATCCAGTGGTTGATTTCCTACAAGTGCTTGGTGTTGTTACTCTTTTATTGGTATTTAACATATTGTAATGGTAAACACCTAACGAAATAACTAACCTGTAATAGAAGCAAATTTTAAAAAAATTTTATTAGTGCATTCTTTTTACTTAATTGCCTGAAATTAAAATCGCATGTTAAAAAATACATCCATTTTTCTTTTTGCTTTAATGTTTCTTCTTGCTTGCCAAAAAGAAGAAACAAAATCTCCTTATTCCATAACTTATAAACTTTCTGGTAAATTTTTTCGTGATTCTACCTTAACCAATGATGGTGTAAAAGTATTGGACTTAAGAAAGGACGGAAACTATTGTTGGACCAGACAAATAAGTGGTAAAGACAGTATTTTTTGCTACGGAAAATTTGTTCAAACTAGTGATACTTCTCTAGTTTGGGAAGATAACGTTGCTGTTTATTTCACTATAAATAGAATTGACTCTATCCCCAAAGGTATTATTCTACAACTGAACGCAAGTCCGGCCGTTCCAGCATTATATGGTTTCTATGAATAATTGCAGGAAACCGATGACCTTCCCGCATAACTGCGGGACGCTCTAGCCAGATGAGCTAATCCTTTGATTTATTTGAATTATGGATTAAGCCTTCAATATATTTTCTACTCTTTTTGCTCTTAATTTCTCTTTCTCTTCGAACTGCATCCGTTCGGGTCTCATAACTCTCTGAATAGACTATAAGCCAATCTGCAGTTCCTAAATTGCGCCTTATATTATGCTCATTCAACCTTTTGGGTAAATCCTCCGTTTGACCTACATAATATTTGTCCTTTATCACTGAATACAATACGTAAACTTTATACATAAAAAAAGTCGTAGAATCTTATTCTACGACTTGGTGGAGGATAACGGAGTCGAACCGATGACCTTCCCGCATAACTGCGGGACGCTCTAGCCAGATGAGCTAATCCT
>JAKRSG010000416.1 GCA_022402405.1 Bacteroidia bacterium
ATTTCTTCAGCACCAATACCACGCTTTTTTAATAAACCATTAACAGCTTCAACCGCCATGTCGGAGGTTGCTAACGCCGGGTCTTTTAAAATATGCCTTTCCTTAATTCCGGTTCTGGTTGTTATCCACTCGTCTGTTGTGTCAACAATTGATTCTAAATCTTTGTTGGTTAATAAATCGGGTGGAACGTAGCCATGAATGGCTGTTATGGCGGCAGTAATTTTTGTCATTATTGTGTAGGTGGAACTAAATTTTGGAAGGCATCATGAATGATTTGAACCAAGTTTGAGTCAACAACGCTTTTAGCAGAGTGTAACATGTTTTTAAATGCCTTTGCATTCGAAATACCATGTCCGATAATTACCGGAGCATTTACTCCCATAATAGGTGTACCGCCAAAGTTTTCGTAGTTGAAGCTTTCTAAGTATTCATCTTCAATTCCACGTTTTCTTAATGCAAAGTACATCGATTCTAATGCTTTTAAAACTACATTGCCTGTAAATCCATCACATACGATTACGTCTACTTTGTTAGAGATAATGTCTCTACCTTCTACGTTACCAATAAAATTAAATTGATTGGTGTCTTCCATTATATGATGCGCAGAAACCGTCACCAAATTTCCTTTTTCTTTTTCTTCACCTATACTCAAAAGACCAACTCTTGGTTTTTCAATTTTGTACACGTGTTCTAAAAGTAAAGATCCTAAGATACCAAATTGGTATAATACGTCTGGTTTACAGTCGGCATTGGCGCCCACATCTAGTAATAAACCGATTCCCCCTTTAGCTTTTGGAACCATGGCTGTAACACATGGTCTTATTACCCCCTCAATTGGTTTAACAGAAAACATAGAACCAACCAACATAGCTCCGGTATTTCCGGCACTAACAAATGCGTCGATTTGTTTCTTTGCTAGCAAGCCGAAACCAACTGAAATACTTGAATCTTTCTTCTGAGAGATTGCCTTGGTAGGGTGTTCGCCCATGCCAATTACTTCCGATGTATGAACAAAGTCGAAATCTGAATGACTTGCACCTTGCTCTGTTAACTGCTGCTTCGCTTGCTCAGAATCGCCTATAAGAACAATTCTGGCAGCTCCCGCCATTTCAGAGTTAGCTAAAATGGCACCGGCTATTGCTTCCTTAGGGGCATAGTCGCCCCCCATGATGTCAAAACCAATTTTCATTGAGTGGAGTTTTTGCTAAAAGCGGGTCATTAAATATCTTTCTGCATCTCAGGGAAAGCTAACTTTCCTTTGTAATAACCACCAGCGGTTACACGATGACGAAGATGTGTTTCTCCAGATGTTGGATCAACAGAAACTGTTGGATTAGCACCTTTGTAGTGTGTTCTACGCTTATCGCGTCTGGCGTTTGAGATTTTGCGTTTTGGATTAGGCATGATATATTTCTCCTTAATTATTAATTTAGTAAATCTTTTAATTTATCCCAGCGTGGGTCCACCGAATCTCGATTTTCCTCCTCTGGTTCTTCTCTTTCTGTCTCTCTTTCTCTTTCTCTTTCTGTCTCTCTCTCCTCCAATCCAATCTGCGCTAGTTTATTTAGCACTTCTTGGTTGCAAGGCTTTGGCTCAGGCAAATTATCGCAATTTTTTTTCTGAGGTAGCGATAAAAGCAAGCTCTCATATAAGAATTGCTTCAAATCAAACTCAATTTCAGTGCGCGCAATATAGATTATTTCTGCATCATCAAAATTATTTGCCTCGCTTAGCTTCATGATAAAACTAAACTTTTCGTCGATTGGCAAATCAATCTCTTCTGCACAAGTATCACATACAGCTCTTATAACTCCTTTAAAATCAAATTTTAAGTCGTACATCGACTCCGTTTTAAAGAGTTTTAAGTCTACCTTAACCTTACAATATTCAATAGGTGAAAATTCGAATTCGGATAATAATTCATTATCCAGCATAAACTCAAATTCATTCATACCCATTACGGTCTTATTGAATTCAATTACAAATGCTTTCGATCTCGTGCCCATTTTATATAGCCGGCAAATATAAGCATTGCCTATAAAAATCTAAATTTTTTTTGAAAAATGCTAAAAATCAATTCTAAATCGTTCTCTTTTTCCTGGATTTAATGGCAACGGATTGGCGTTAATCTCGGAATAATTATTCCTCCTAGCCCAAATATCTATAGCCATAAACAAAGCATTTCGCATAGATTGCTCGCTGGCTTCGTTTTTTCCAGCAATGGCATACGCGGTTCCATGGTCGGGTGAAGTGCGCACAAATGGTAAACCTGCCGTTACATTTACCCCAGAATCAAAAGAAGCATACTTAAAAGGCACCAATCCTTGGTCGTGATACATCGCCAAAATACCATCAAATTGCCTATATTGGTTCGAACCAAAAAATCCATCTGCAGGGTACGGACCAAATACAATAATCTGATTTTCGCTTTTTGCTTTGTCTACCGCCGGAATAATAATGTCTTTTTCTTCTGTTCCTAATAATCCTCCATCACCTGCATGCGGGTTTAATCCCAATACAGCAATTCTGGGTTTTACTATTCCAAAATCTTGCTTTAAACTGTTGTGTAAGAGTACGATTTTTTTATAAATGCCGTCAACAGTCAATTTGGAAGCAACTTCTTTTACCGGCACATGTCCGGTTACCAATGCCATTTTTAAATCGTCGGAACTCAATACCATTAAGTGGTCTGATTGCGCTTGTTGGGCAAGGTATTCGGTATGACCTACGAACTTATTTTCTGGAGTATTAACTGTATTTTTATTGAGAGGCGCAGTTACAATAGCATCAATTTTTTTGTCTAGAGCATCTTTTGTTGCCATAGCCAATGCTTTAAATGCATATTGGCCGGCAAGTGTAGTAGCTTCGCCCATTTTTATCTCTGTTTCTTCTTCCCAACATACCAAAATATTGGCTTTTTTGCTGTTAAGCTGATCCAAACTTTTAATGATATTTAGGTTAAAATCATTTAGGTTCAGAACTTTTCTCCAATACGAAATAATTTTAGGCGAACCATAAACCACCGGAATGCAATAGTTTAAAATTCGATTGTCGTTTAATGTTTTGATAATAACCTCAACAGCAATACTGTTCATATCGCCAATGGTTATACCTATTATTGGAAGTCTGCTCATACTAAAACTTATTTTGAACTGAGTTTTTTAACAAAATTAAAAAGTAATCTAACACCTACGCCAGTTCCTTGTTTCCCACGGTAACTGTCGGCAGCATTTAAGTAAGCCGGACCAGCAATATCAAAATGTAACCAAGGATAATCTGTAAACTTCTCTAAAAATTTTCCGGCTGTAATGGCACCTCCAACCGGACCGCCAATATTTTTGATATCTGCTAAATCGCTCTTTATTAGTTTGCCATAATCATCCCAAAACGGAAACTCTACTAAACGCTCGTGAGTAAGTGAGCCAATTTCTTGAAGTGTTTTTTTGGTATTTTCTTCGGCCGTTCCCATAAATACAGTTCCAAAAGAGCCAATTGCCGCGGCAGCTGCACCGGTAAGCGTGGCAAAATCTAGCACTAATTCTGGTTTGTATTTTTTTGCGTAGGCCAAGGCATCGCCTAACAACATTCTACCTTCGGCATCTGTGTTTAGCACTTCAACAGTAGTTCCATCGTACATGTTAACAACATCTCCGGGCGTGTAAGCATTTTCGCCAGGTCTGTTGTCTGTGGCAGGAATAAGCGTAATAATATGATAGGGTAATTTTGCTTGAGCAATAGCACAGGTTGCAGCTGCCACCGCCGCCGCACCAGCCATATCACATTTCATGGTGTCCATAGAATTAGGAGTAGGCTTTAAACTTAAACCACCTGTATCATAAACCACTCCTTTTCCAACCAATACAAGAGGTTTCTTATTCTTGGCATTTTTGGGTTTGTATTCTAATATGGTAAAGGTTGGTGGAGTTTTACTTCCTTGATTTACCGCTAATAATCCGCCCATTTTTAGGGCCTCAATTTGTTTTTTATTCAATATTTCGCACGAAACTCCTGCGCTAGTGGCCATTGCTTTTATCTCTTTAGCAAACTGAACGGCCGTTAAATGCGATTGCGGTTCGTTTACCCAAGTTCTGGCAGCATATACATGAGAAACCAAAATATGCAAATGCTCAATAGC
>JAKRSG010000417.1 GCA_022402405.1 Bacteroidia bacterium
ACTTGGGAGATTAGAAACGCACAAAACATAGTAGTATTGAGAAGCACGCCAGATGTTCGAACATACGGTAACTTTGAAATTACACCAGGTAACTATACTTTTATTTGCAGACCTAAAGTTATTCCTCCTCCCCTAGAAATAAAGATACTTCCTATCATTGGCGATACAATTAACGAAACTATTAACTGGAGCTTCGATACAGTTATTATCAGAAATTTCTCAATTGGTTCAACCCAAAATTACACTTACAAATGGTTACCAGAACAAGAGATTGTTGGTCAAAACACACCCGAAAAAGACTACCTACTTAGCATAATAGCACCTAATGGATGCTCAGGAAACGATAGCGTTACCATTATACCAAAACCATTTAAGATAAAAGTAAACGGATATACCTACGGAGCAATAATTGGCCCTTTAAACTGTGGCACCGAAATACAAATAGATAGCACACTTACTAATTATACAGGTAAAAGTAAACTTACTTTTAAATGGTCTGATCCAAAATTAATTCATGATACCAATAGTTATTATCCAAGGATTACCCCAGTAAAAAATGGGTTTATTTCCTTGCAGGCATTTACCCAAAATGGCTGTACGGCAGCAGATTCTATTCAGTTTAAAGTTGAACCCATATTTCTAAAAATAATTGATACTGCGGTTACATGTAAAACAGTTTTTAAACCAAGTATAGTTGGAAATTATAACGGCAAACATCCTATGGTTGGAACTTGGTTTCCAAACATAGATCTAAATTCAGCAAATGTATATAGGCCAATGTTCACAGCTAATATCAATAGAGATTATATTGCTCATTTTACAAACCAAATTGGATGTAATGCAACTGATACTTTTTCTTTACAATTAACTAAAAGTAAAGCCTCACCTATTTGTTTGGTAAATGTAAATTCTGATAATAAAAATGAGATAATCATAGATAAATCAGAAGGACTCAACGTAGAAAAATTCTTATTATGGAAGGAGGGTAATATCAGTAATAATTATTATTTACTCGGAGAAATTCCATATAATCAGCCGTATTTGTACATAGATACAGCCTCCAATCCATTGGTACAATCCAATAAATACACATTAGAAAAAATAGACGTATGTGGTATAACATCCGAACGCAGCGAACCTCATAAAACCATGCACCTAACCATTAACAAAGGAGCAGGAAACTCATGGAACTTAATTTGGGAAAAGTATGAAGGATTTACGGTTTCAACCTACAATGTATACAGAGGAACAAGTCCAACTAACTTACAACAAATAGGAACATCCTCAGGAGCCAATAATTCTTACTCAGATCTTAATCCGCCTGCCGGAGATGTATTTTATATGGTTGAAATTATTAGTCCGAATAATTGCAGCCCATCAAAAACATACAACAACTCACGCTCAAATATTATGTCTAATAAATACCTAAGTGTGGCAAATCAAGTAGGTATTGGAAATGTGTTGATCTATCCAAACCCAACCACCAACGAGTTAACTATTCAATTAGAGGGAAAAAGTGCTAAACATAAATTACAATTGTATTCTATGATGGGACAATTGTTGTACGAAAAAGAATCAGAAGAAATACAATCATCTGTTTCAATGGCAGAATATCCTACAGGCACATATATTTTTATCATTAGTAATGCTAATGGAAAGGTACAACGCCTTGTTGTTAAAAATTAATTAACGAACTTTGGACCATGGAAGAAATATTCTCACACCAATGGTTTATGAGAGAAGCTTTAAAAGAAGCAAAAAAGGCATTCGAATTAGGCGAAGTTCCTGTGGGTGCTGTGGTGGTTTGTGAAAATAAAATTATTGGCAAGGGACATAATTTAACCGAGCAATTGCACGACGTAACTGCACATGCAGAAATGCAAGCCATTACAGCGGCTGCTAATTATTTGGGAGCAAAATACCTAACAGATTGCACGCTATATGTTACCTTAGAACCTTGCCTTATGTGCGCGGGTGCCATACATTGGGCCAAACCTAGCGCATTAGTATTTGGTTCAGCCGATGAAAAACGAGGCTTTATGCGCCACGGAAAAGGAATATTACACCCAAAAACAGAAATTGTTGGTGGCGTTTTGAACCAAGAAGCAGAAATGCTTTTAAAAGATTTTTTTAAGAAACTTAGGTAGCTAAACAAAAACATTAGACTACAGAACTTGTTTATTTTATATTCGCAATTCTAAATAACAGAAAAATTATGGCATTTGAATTACCAGCACTCGCATACGAGTACAACGCACTGGAGCCGCATATAGACGCGCGCACCATGGAAATCCATCATAGCAAGCATCACAATGCTTATATTACCAACCTAAACGCTGCTTTAGCAGGTACTGATGGAGAAAAAGAAAGCATCGAAAATATTTGCAAAAACATTAGCAAATATCCTATGGCAGTAAGAAACAACGGCGGTGGCCACTACAACCACAGCTTGTTTTGGAGCATTTTAGGTCCTAACAAAGGTGGCATGCCTACTGGCAAATTAATGGATGCTATTACTAGTCAATTAGGTGGTTGGGAGAAATTTAAAGAAGACTTTAACAAAGCTGGTGCTACCCGTTTTGGTTCGGGCTGGGCTTGGTTATGTGTAAAAGCAGATAAAACCTTGTGTGTATGTTCTACGCCAAACCAAGATAATCCTTTAATGGATATTGCCGAGTGCCCAGGCACGCCAATCTTGGCTTGCGACGTTTGGGAGCATGCCTATTATTTGCATTACCAAAACCGTAGACCAGATTACATGACAGCCTTCTGGAATGTAATTAACTGGGAAGAAGTAAGTCGCAGATACGAAGCAGCTTTATAATACTTGCTTATTCAACAAAAAAGGGCAGCCCAAAGTAATTGAGCTGCCCTTTTTTTATTCTAAATTGTTATTAATTAAAATCACCAATGTTATACGATAATCCCAAGCCTATGATATCTCCTAAACCATCAGATGCTAGCATATAAGATATTCTCAAAGTTATAGATTGTTCTTTAATTAAATTGGTTCTAATACCACCATTTAATACAACTCCTGTAGCCGCTCTATCGCCAGAAAAAATTCCATCTTGATATGCCGCTTTATGGTATCCAAAACCCGCACCCAAAAATCCACCAAAACCTACAGAAGAATTAGAGCTGTTTGCATGTCCCAAATTTATTTCGGCCATTAAAGGTAAGTCTAGAACGAAACTACCTGTTGCACCAGTTTGTGAGTTGGTAGACCCCGAGAAACCAAGTCCTATATGCGTACCCACAGAAATACTCGCTTCATCGGATAATGCAAATACATTTAACCTAGGCGAATACATAATTCCATAACCACTTGAGCTTTCAGAGGCATATAACGCTCCTCCTAATGAATGGTTAAACTCTACTTGTGCTTTTGCAGCAAAATTGGCAACTAATGCCATGGCAATAATTGCCATTTTAATGGTAAATTTTTTCATGTTTTTTGTTTGTTTCCAAAAGCAATTAAAGTTTTGTTTTTAACATTTCAATGAATTTAGAATTATTTAATAAAAGTTTATTTTATTTTAATTTCATACCAACCCAATTGATACTTTTCCGTTTAAAAAAAACTTATAACAGCAAACCCAAATTACTCTATTTTCGAAGAAAAATTTATATGAAAGCAAGTTTACTTGTTGCAAGCTTCATTTCCTTAATCGCCTGCAAACCCAACATGAACAAAGAAAAAATTACATTACAAAACCTGCCAGAAAGCAGAAAAGACAGCGTAGTAGACAATTATTTTGGAACCCAAATTTCTGACCCATACCGTTGGTTAGAAAATGATACGGCTCCAGAAGTATTAGATTGGGTTTTGAAACAAAATCTAACAACCCAGTCGTATTTAGAACAAATAGAAGAGAGAAAAACGCTTAAAACCAGACTCACCGAAATATGGAATTATGCTAAATATAGTGCACCATACAAAGAAGGAGATTATTATTATTTTTACAAAAATGACGGACTTCA
>JAKRSG010000418.1 GCA_022402405.1 Bacteroidia bacterium
AATATACTTACGCCATTTAGCTTGGCTGTTTGTAAAAAATGACTGCCGCAAACTGCTACAAGTCCAAAGAAAATAAATACACTTATATCGCCTAAGCCAGCATATCCATAGGGCTTTTTGCCATTTGTATAGGCTATTGCAGCAGCTATGGCGGCTATGCCTATGGCCAGCAACAAAAGTGTGGCGGCTAAACCGATAATAGGATAAGAAAAGTAAAGAAGGAATAATCCGGAAACAAATGAAAGTAATGCAAAAACGAACATGGCGTTTTTCATTTGATTTTTGCTAATAATGCCGCTTTGCACGGCGCGTGTTGGACCTTTTCTAACATCGCTATCTGCCCCATGTATACTATCGCCGTAGTCGTTTGCAAAGTTGGATAAAATTTGCAAAAACAAGGCGGTAATAAAGGTGCTAATGGCAATATCTATATGCAAGCTTTGTTCGGTTTGAACCGATAACAGGCCAGCCCAAATGCATGATAAAGAGAGAAATAAGGTGCGCAAACGTGCGGCTTTTATCCATTCAGTTATTTTCATTATGTTTGCTCCATGAGTCAGCAAATTAAATACATTCGTTTCTTGCTGAAGTATCCTGTTTATAAAATATTTAAACAAAGGAACAAATATATTAGTAATCAAAGCTTTCTGATTATTGCTAGTATACTTGTGTCTATTGTGGTTGCTTTTGCTGCCATTTTATTAAAAGCCGGCATTCATTGGCTTGAATCGGTGCTTATTAACAAGAGTTTTTTAGAATTGCGTTACCAATATTTAATCTATCCCATAGCAGGGATTGTATTATCTTTAGTATTTATTAGGTATGTGTTCGGACTAAAACAATTTGAAAAGGGATTAGCGAGTATTATATATCGTATCAATTATAAGAAAGGAAATATCGACGAGCATCATACGTATGCGCACATGATAAGTAGTGCTTTTACCGTAAGTTTGGGTGGTTCGGTAGGGGTGGAAGCGCCAATTGCTATAACGGGTTCGGCTATTGGTTCGAACCTAGCTAAGCGATTATTTTTAAATGATAATGACAGAAATCTATTGTTAGCTTGTGGTGCTTCTGCAGGCATATCAGCTATTTTTAATACTCCTATCGGAGGAGTAATTTTTGCCTTAGAGGTATTGTTACGAAGGGTTAATATATCAGCTTTTGTGCCTTTATTAATTGCCTCTGCAACGGCTGCTGTAATCAGTAATATTTTTTATCAGGGACAGTTAATAATCTTTACAGCCAAACCTTGGGAACCTACTTCTGTTCCTTTTTATGCTTTGTTTGCTGTTGTATGCGGACTCATATCAGTGTATACCATTTGGGTTATTTATGGCATTGAGTCGAGGTTTAATAATGGCAATCAGAAGTTTTTGATAGCTATTTTCCAAGGATTAATTGTGGGTGGATTGATTTTATTTTCGCCACTACTTTATGGAGAAGGTTATTTTGTTATTAATCAGATTTTGAATGGAACCTTTGATGGGTTTATGAAAAACATTGCTTTACAAAGTGATTTTGGCTACAATATTGTGTTTTTGTCTTTTGTGTTTATAACCCTATTGCTAAAGCCAATTGCTGCTGCATTAACCGTAAGCTCTGGTGGTAATGGAGGTATTTTTGCGCCTTCATTATTTATTGGTGCCTTACTTGGATTACTTTTTTCTCGAATAATAAATCTCTCTGGATTAGCTTCTTTAAATGAATTAAACTTTGTGGTAATTGGAATGGCAGGCATTCTAAGCGGTGTATTAAGTGCTCCTTTAACGGGTATATTCATGATAGCAGAAGCCTCAGGCGGGTATTCTTTATTTGTACCCCTCATGATTGTTTCTGCAGGTAGTTTTTTTGTTACAAGAATTATTGAACCGAATAGCATTTATACCAAAAAATTGGCACATAGTGGATTGCTTCAAAAAACTCCTGAGTTGGATGTGTTAAATGAGTTATCTGTAAGAGCTATTATGGAAACAGATTTTCCTAGTTTTAGGCCAGACGATTCTCTTAGAAAAGTAACTGAGGTTGTTTCTGGAACGCGTAGAAATGTATTTCCTGTGGTAAAACGAAATGGTGATTTTGTGGGATTGTTAACCATGGGTCATTTAAGAGCGTATATCTTTAAGCAAGAATTATACGATAAGGTTAAGGTATCCGAGATTTTGGTTCAAGACATTATTACCTGTGAAATAAATGATAGCCTGAGCAGTCTTATGCACCAATACGAAGATTACCCTGAGGTGTTTTATATCCCGGTATTAGATGAACACGATAAATACTTGGGATTTGTTTCCAAAAGTACCTTCCTAAATAAATATAAAGCACTGATGAAAGAATGGTCTGAGACGCAACCTATGTAGTGAAGTTTTAGCTAGAAAATTTGATTCGAAGTGTATTGAAAATTTCTAATAAATCGGACTTACGCAGAGGTTTTACATAGTAACCAGATAATATTTTGTAAGATTTTGCCCTTTTTTGGTCGTTTGCATCGATAGAACTCGTAAGCATAACAATGGGAAATCGTTTTTCTAATGTTTGATATTGATCTAAAAACTCCCAGCCATTTAATTTGGGCATGTTGATGTCTAGTAACACTAAATCGTAGTTTTCTTTTTTCTCTTCCAAATGCAAAAGCGCCTTTGTTGGGTCTATAAAAGATTTAGTTTCAATTGCCATTTCCATACTTCGCATCAATCGCTCGTTCGCCATATTGCAAATTATATCGTCGTCTATGAGCAATATTTTTATTTTCATGAATGGGAGAGTTTATTCAAAAATTAAGAAATGATGCAAAGACAAATATATTTTAAATATGATTGTTAGAAAAATAAAATTTTACCACGCCAATTAAACTAACTATTTATTGATGGTGCCCTTGCTGGGCGAATGCTATGAAGGCAATAGAAATTACCGAGAAAATTGCACAAAGAATTTGTAAACGATGAATAATTGTGATTTTAAATATGAATTATGGCTAAAAAATATAATTTTGTGCCACAAATAAAAAACATGAAGCAGATAATAGAAAAGATAAAAGCAGAACTAGGCCAGGATGGATTTGATACAGCCAAGGTTATTTCTTTGTTAAAGGAGTTACGCGAGTACTTTAAGCAAAACCTAAAGGAACCTGGTTATGTGCGCATGATTAGATTGGCTTACGAAAATTTAGAGGAAAATGATGATTACACTTTCTTGTATTTAGAAGATGCTGATGGAAAGGAGAACTTATCTTATTTGGTAGATTTATTGGCAGATCATGGTAACAAGTACAATCGCGAAGAATTACAAGATATTAGAAATCTGATGGAAGGCATTGAGCCAGAACCTGAGGATGAAGAAATAGAAGACTAATTAAACTAAGCCCTCAGCAGGGCTTTTTTTTTATTAATTCATAAATATGGAAAAGAAAGTTGGCATTATCATGGGTTCAGACAGCGACCTAGAGGTAATGAAAGAAGCGGCTAAAATTATGGATGATTTTGGCATTAGCTACGAAATTACAGTGGTTTCGGCACACAGAACACCCGAGCGTATGTTTACCTATGCCAA
Organism: Bacteroidia bacterium; assembly: GCA_022402405.1. Taxonomy (GTDB): domain Bacteria; phylum Bacteroidota; class Bacteroidia; order UKL13-3; family UKL13-3; genus B1. Next base: position 3,550 of record JAKRSG010000418.1, read on the forward strand.
AGAAGCAAGAGGCAGAGGGTTGCAAGTAATTATTGCTGGCGCTGGTGGGGCTGCTCACTTACCCGGAATGGTAGCTTCTATAACTACTTTGCCTGTTATTGGTGTGCCAGTTAAACTAAAAACCATGGACGGACTAGATTCATTATTGTCTATTGTGCAAATGCCAGGTGGTGTGCCTGTTGTAACCGTGGCTATTAATAATGATAAAACTGCTGGCTTGTTGGCGGTGCAAATTTTGGCTCTTCAAGATGCTAAACTCTCAGAAGCCATGCAAAAGTATAAAGATACTATGAAAGAGGAAGTTCTAGTTAAAGCAGAAAAGGTAGAAATGGGCCGAACCAATATTGGTTTTAGAAACGGCTAAAAGTTTTTCCCGATAGGGTTTGTATATTGTTGCAAATATTGCTAATTTGTAAAACTTAATAGAATTCAATTGGATAGCATTTGGGACTTGTTTCAGCCAAAAGAGCTGATAGAATTTGGC
>JAKRSG010000419.1 GCA_022402405.1 Bacteroidia bacterium
CTCCTCTGCAAAGGCAAATAAACCGTATACCCCTTCAACTCCAACTCCAAAGCCACCTTCTTCTCCGCCCGCGGCTTGGTGTATAGCAAGTACCAATGTGTTTCTGTAATTTTCTTAATGTTCATAGTGTTGTGCGCAAATGTATAATTTAATTACGAATTACGCTTTTTAACTCACGCAGATTTAAGAGATTTTAGGAGATTTTTTTGATTTTTATTTTTCTCCCCCTAATCGACATATTTATTATACGCCGCAGCTGTAAAAAGATTGGCGTGCGGTGGGCCGTGCAAGCAGACCTAAAGCAGGCCTGGGGAGTATCAAAATCGGGCCTGCGCTTGGGATGCGTGGAAAGGCCAGTCTTTTGTACAGATGCAAGTGTAATAAATAAGTCTTGATTTTTTGGGTACCTTTTTCATCAAGGAAAAAGGTACAAACATTTTAATGAGGCAAATCTCCCGGGCAAAGCACAAAATTTCATCAAGGAAAAAGGTACAAACATATTCATTAAGCAAATCTCCCGGGCAAAGCACAAATCCCTCAATTTCAAAAAAATTTCAATAATTAAAAAAAAAATTATATTTGTCGCTATGCGACTACTCCATTTATTATTCTCAAAATCAAACCAAATCCCACGTTGGTTCATACTCTTATTTGATGTGGGGCTCTGCGCCATTGCTTACGTAACTGCGGTGGTTACACGATATAGCTTGGGGGTGCCAGAAAGTTTTTTCTATACGGCATTATCGGTTATTCCGGTGGTTTTGGCGGTGAAATTGATAACTATTTATGCCTTTAAACTCCATAATTTTGTTCTGAGACATACGAGTGTGCAAGATGCATTGAGGATTTTCACCTCTATGCTTACAGCCTTTTTCATTTTATTTTTCATTGATTCTGTTTATAGTTATTTCCCACAAAATACTGCACACCTTTTACCCTTTGGCGTAATTTTACTCGATTTATTCTTTTCCATTTTCTTTTTAGGTTCATACCGAGCCTTTATAAAATTGGTATATATTAGGATTAAGAGTCATTCTGATACCCAAAAGGTGCCCTATGTAGTTTATGGTGCAGGTTCTGAAGGCCTAACCACTAAACGTAAATTGGAGCAAGAAAGTACAGAAGGAATAAAAGTTGTAGCCTTTATTGACGAAGAAGCAGGTTCGCAGAAGAAATTATTAGAAGGCATTAAGATTTATAACACACTCGATTTAGAGTCGGTTTTAACCCGCCTACAAGTAAAACAATTGGTTATTGCCGATACCGAGATTACCATTGCCAAGAAACAAGAAATTATAGAACGCTGTTTAAACCAAAACGTGATAGTGCGCACGGTGCCACCCGTTAATAAGTGGATTAACGGAGAGTTAAGCTTTAAGCAGATGAAGCAAGTGCGCATAGAAGATTTGATAGAGCGCGATATTATTCAGCTAAACAAAGACGCTATAGGCACACAAGTAAATGGTAAAGTGGTAATGGTAACAGGGGCAGGCGGAAGCATAGGTTCAGAAATGGTACGCCAGTTATTAAACTTTAAACCCGGCAAGTTGATTTGTTTAGATTCTAGCGAGATTAAGTTATATGAGTTAGACGCCGAGATACGCGATTTACATCCCAGTGCAGCAGATACCTTTGCCGAGATAGTGGTAGCGGATGTTACCAATAAATCGAGGATGGTAAAAGTATTTGAAGCCTTTAAGCCACAGATAATATACCATGCTGCGGCATACAAACACGTGCCCTTAATGGAAGATAACCCCAGCGAGGCCGTGCGCGTAAACGTAAGCGGCACACGCATTTTAGCCGATTTATCTATCCAATATAAAGTAGAGAAGTTTGTGATGGTAAGCACAGACAAGGCCGTAAACCCTACCAACGTAATGGGAGCCAGCAAACGCATAGCCGAGATATACGTGCAGGCCCTCAGCGAAGACCAAAAGCGCCAGAATATAAACAGCACTAAGTTTATCACCACCCGCTTTGGCAACGTATTAGGTTCGAGCGGAAGTGTGATACCTAAGTTTAGGAAGCAGATAGAAGAAGGTGGTCCGATTACTGTAACCCACCCAGATATTACCCGTTATTTTATGACTATTCCAGAGGCCTGTCAGCTCGTACTAGAAGCAGGCAATATGGGCAAAGGCGGGGAGATTTTTATATTTGATATGGGTAAATCTACCAAGATAGTAGACCTAGCCCGCAAGATGGTGAAGCTTTCTGGCTTGCAGTTGGGCAAAGACATACAGATAGTATACACAGGCCTAAGACCAGGCGAAAAAATCTTCGAAGAACTCCTAAACGACAACGAGAACACCCTACCTACGCACCACGAGAAAATCATGATAGGTAAAGTAAGGCAGTACAATTTCGCCGAAGTAAGTCAGCGCCTAAACGAGCTGATAGACTCCTACAACACCCAAGACAACATGATTATCGTAGGCAAGATGAAAGCCATAGTGCCAGAGTTCCTCAGCAAGAATTCCATCTTCGAGAGCTTAGATAACAACGTGCAGTTGCCAGATAGTTCGGATTTGCAAGAGCTGTTAATGAAGTGAGGAAAGTCCAAAGTGTCCATAGTCCATAGACCATGGTCCATAGCTTTTAATTTCTCTTCATTCGGAATTTTGCTTGCGGGGATTTTTGATTCTACTAATTCATTGCTTTCTTTCTTTAACAAAATTACCACCGCCAAGGCAAGTGGAGCGGAGCCGAAATCAGCGGCCATCGGCCCAAAAATGTCGAACACCGAACACTAAATGTCGAATGAAGAAGGAGCAAAAGCTATGGTCTATGGACCATGGACTATGGACCAAAATCTCCCAACCGCAAAATGTCGAATGAAGTAAGAGCAAAAACTATGGTCTATGGACCATGGACTATGGACTAAATAACCTCCTCTACCAACAAAGCATTGTTATCTGCACCGTAGAATACTTCTACCTCAGAAGCAGTTGAAGGCAGCACTACATAACGTAAAGAAGCAGTATCTGAAGCGTGTTGAAGGGTAAACTTCACTTTACCTGCCATAATTTGCGATTTACCTATTAATTGGTAAGTAGAATCATATAAATGAACTGGCAATCCATCGCCTGTAAAACCAGGATTCTGCGCGATGACCTTTGTTTTAACTACAAAACTATAAGTAGGTTCAGCCTTTAATTTTTCCGAAATTTGATTTTTTGTCACCACCACAGCCTCTACCTGCTCACCAAACATGAAAGTATCCACGGATAATTCCATATCACCACGCAAGAATACCACGAATGGTATCAAAATAAGCGTAGATAGATATTTTAGTGACTTTTTCATGTATGTGTGTTATTGCACAATACATGCCAGTTCTTAGTTAGTTAGTTTTGAAGTGGTTGTGATTTTTAATCTTCTTGATATTATTCCCAATATGAGAATGATTCTCAATTATGAATTATGAATTATGAATCACTGCTGTTTGGGAAAATCGTATTACAAGAATGAAGATCCTTCGCTCCACTTCGTTACGCTCTGGATGACAATGTTTTAGATCTAAAACGCAGGGGGCTTGTAGGCAGCTTCGCTGCCTCCAAGCCCCCTGCCGATTAAATCACGTGTAACGAGTCATTTCGAGCGCAGCGAGAAACCTCTGCTCCGTTCCCGCAGTGGCGGGATTTCGCTATCGCTCAAAATTCGTAATTAAAATTTAATCAACTTGCAGCAATAACCCTTTAAGATACTCCCCCTCCGGGTGGTAGATATTAATGGGATGATCTTGCGGTTGTGAGAGTTGTTGGAGGATACGGACGTTGCGTTTGGATTCTGCGGCGGCGCTGAAGACTATTTTGCGGAATAGGTCTTTGTCGATGTGCTGACTGCAGGAGAAGGTGAATATGAGTCCGCCCGGACGAATTTTTTGGAAGCCCAGGGCATTTAGGTTTTTGTAGCCACGCGAGGCATTGGGAACGGCTTTGGCGTTTTTGGCGAAGGCAGGTGGGTCGAGGATGATGATATCATAGAAACCCGTTTCGCTGGCTAGGAGAAAATCGAAACAATCTTGTGTGAAACTCTCGTGCTTATCCCGCTCCGGGAGCAAATCT
>JAKRSG010000420.1 GCA_022402405.1 Bacteroidia bacterium
TCTACAATGGTCATTTGCATTACCCCCGAACGAGCAATCATCTCGGCTGCAATGCCGCCCACACCGCCTAAACCAACCACCAATACATTAGAATTTATAAGCTTAGTTAACTGTTCAGAACCCAACAACAATTCGGTTCTACCCATCCAATCCTGAATCTCGAATGCCATACTAAAATACTTCTGAAGCGATAGATTTGGTTACCTCTCCTAAGCCCATGGTATAATAGTGCAATACCGGAACCTTTGCCGCTTTTAAAGCTTTGCTTTGCTGAACGGCCCACTCAATACCCACTTGTTTTACCGCCTTATCGTCTTTGCAATTTTCTACGGCCTGAACCAAATCCTCGGGAATATCTATATGAAAAACTTTAGGTAAAACTGTTAATTGCTTTTTAGTAGTAAGAGGTTTTAAACCTGGAATAATAGGGATGGTAATGCCTGCATTTTTGCATGTTTCTACAAACTCAAAATACTTATCGTTGTTAAAAAACATCTGCGTTACAATATACTCTGCCCCCGCATCTACTTTTTGCTTTAACCAACGCAAATCGCTGTTCATGTTTGGCGCCTCAAAATGCTTTTCTGGATAGCCAGAAACACCGATACAAAAGTTTGAATTGTGAGCATTCATGAGCTCTTCGTCTAAGTATTTTCCATGGTTCATAGCCACCACTTGCTGCAATAATTCTAATGAATTTTTATTACCATCGGGCTCCGGAACAAAGTTTGGCTCGTTTTTAATATTGTCGCCACGCAAAACCAACACATTATCTATACCCAAGAAATGTAAATCTATTAAGGCATTTTCGGTTTCTTCTTTGCTAAAGCCACCGCAAATTAAATGAGGAACGGTATCTATATGATATTTATTCATAAGCGCCGCACAAATGGCTACCGTACCCGGTCTTTTACGCGTGTACACCTTATCAAAACCACCATCTTTGCGCTTGCGCAACACAAACTCCTCTCGGTGGTAGGTAACATCAATAAACGCAGGTTTAAATTCCATTAAAGGATCTAATCCGCTGTAAATAGAATTAATATCTTTACCTTTTAAAGGTGGTAATATTTCTATGGAAAACAAAGTTTCCTTAGCATTTTTGATATGATCTGTTACTTTCATTAGGGGGGCAAATTAAGAGAATTATAGAATAAATACCGTAAAGTTTTACCGACAGTTAATTAATTTATCTCCAGAATAATTTTTCCAAATTGTTTTCCTTCGTCCATATACTTCGCTGCTTCTTCGCATTGGTTCAAACCGAATTTTTTAGCTACTACAGGAACAATTTTGTGTTTGTTTATAAAGTCTATCATTTCTTCAAATTGTTCATCTGTACCCATGGTTGAACCTAAAATATCTATCTGTTTCCAGAATACTTTTGCAGGCACTCCGGGATTCCAAGTGCCAGCAGTGGCGCCGTATACAGCAATTCTTCCGCCTGGCTTACAAAGGTCTATTAACTTCGCAAAATCTGGTCCGCCGGCACCATCTATAATTACATCAAAGCCACCTGTTTCTTTGGCCAAGGCTTTATGCCAATCGGCCACTTTATAATTAGCACCACCTTTTACTCCCAATGATTTTACGCGTTCTATTTTATCATCGCTGCCACTTGTTACGTATACCTCGCAACCCGCAGCCACAGCAAACTGAGCCGCAAACAATGCCACGCCACCGCCAATTCCGGTTACTAACACCTTCTCTCCGGCCACTGCTTTGGCTCTTCCCATCAAGGCTCTAAAAGCTGTTAGTCCGGCAAGCGGAAAAGCCGCTGCTTCTTCGCTGCTTAAATGCGCAGGTTTTGGATAAACCAATCTGGCTTTCACCTTCACATATTCGGCAAAAGTACCATGATTGGGTAAGCCTAAAATAACGTAGTCTTTGGCTTGTGTTTTCGGATTATTTCCCCAATTTAAAGATGGATTGATGAGGACTTCCTTACCTAATAAATCAGAGGCAACAGAAGCTCCCATTTCTACTACGGTTCCGCAACCATCGCTGCCGCAAATTATAGGAAATACCAATCCGGCATATTGTCCTTTTTGTATCCACACATCGCGGTGGTTAAGGGCGGCATGACTAACCTTAATCAACACTTCATCCTCCCCTATTGCGGGTTTATCAAATTCTTGATACTGATATTCTGTATTTATTCCGTGTAAAACTGCTGCTTTCATATTCATTAATTAATAAACAATAATTTACCTACATGTGTTTGCGAACCATCTTTGCTGGCGGCAAAAATAAGGTAAACTCCCGTACTCACTCTTTTTCCGTTTAAACTTTTTCCATCCCAAGAGGCAAAGCCTCCGTTAGAGGTTGTTTCGTATACTAACTGTCCGTTTATATCTGTTATCTTTACCGTAGAATTATCCATTAAGCCTCTAATAGAAACGCTTCCGGTAAAATCTGGCCTAACTGGATTTGGAAAAATTTCTACATTCGAAAAGCCTTTAGAGCCTTCGCTGGCATCTCCCATATAGGATATAATCCCCTTTTCGGTTCCAAAAAACACTTCACCTGTAGATTCATCAATGCCAATTTCCATCACATTATTAGACAACAAAGGCGCGTTGGCAGTAGTAAAATTCTTGATAACTGTATAACCATCTTCAGAAACCAACCAAACACCATTCGGAGTTCCTATCCATTTTCTATTGGCAGGGTCAACCTTTATGCAGTTAATCTGCTCCTTGCCCAGAAAAATCTCGAAATTAGTTCCTACTTTTATGATAATTTGTCGGGCATCAAAATCTTCTTTCTTAGCAGAAAAAATTTGGCGTGGGTTGCTAATAATCGCCAAGCCTTGGCTCGAACCAACCCACATTTCGCCGCGTAAATCTTTGGTAACACAGAGAATGGTATTAGAAGGCAAGGCTCCCTGACCCACTTCTTTGGTTAACATCTTATACTGATCATCGTTTACATTGGCGGGAGTACCGTTATCGTTGTATACCAGAATACCTTTATCGCGAAGCGACAATAACCACTTGTTGTTAAAATCATCGCAGGTTAACCAACCAAGTTCATTGCCACCCGTTATGGTTCCCACATTAAACGAGTACCAATTATTGCCCGCCTTAACACTGATAGGCTTGTTTACACCAAAATTACTTACCCAAAGATTACCCATGTTATCAAAGTCCATTCCACCACTCAACAAAGGCTTGTAGGTAGTATCTACTACACTTAAACGTTGCAGCGACGAGTTTTTATCATCGTATTTGGCAATTATTTTATCGCCTTGCATTTCTATGATACCGCCCCCAAAACTTGATACATACAATTCGTTACCAAAAGGATTTTTCTTGATATCAATAAAATCAGACATTCCTTGCAAAAGCGGGTAATCACTTTCTCTAAAGTTGAACCAATTATGATTTTGATAGGTAAAAAATTTGCTTCCGTTATACATCAGTGGATCCCAACGATCGTTAACAGAACCTCCCGTAACCCACAGTTTAGAATCGGCATAGGCCATTTTGCCAAAGGTTTTTGTAATCGGACCATTAGGGATAATAAACACCAATTCGCCAGTTGCTTTATTGTCTATGGTTAATCCGTAATTATCGTCAACCATGCACAAATAACCACGTTTGTCAACCACGGCATCGTTTCGATAGGTGTGTAATACTTTTTCTGGGTTGTTATTTCCCGACTCTAAAAGAATAAACTCCGGACAAATAATCAACAATTTGGCATTTGCATCTTGGTAGGCACTAAGCTGCAAAGCTTTGATGGTGGCACCTGCGGCCGGAGTGTAATTTTGATAGCTTATTCCATCGTAAACCTGCAAGGCTCCATCCACTACCAAATACAAATTGCCTTTGTACACCAAACAATGTGAGCTATTGGTAGAAGGTTTTACCAATCGCCAAAAGTTAAAATCACTCAAATTAGGGGCATTTAGAGAAGCCGAATAAATGCCATTGGCGGCCGCTGCAAAAATCTGATTTTCAAAAATTGCCAGCGATATAAAAGGAAGCTGAGAACCTCCCGGACCAAGATTTTGATACGAGTCTGTTA
>JAKRSG010000043.1 GCA_022402405.1 Bacteroidia bacterium
ATGGATATAATTAAGTGTTTTAGCTCCCAAGAAGGAGGCCAATCCGGCACTTGCCGAAACTGCTAATAATAACTTGTAGTTAAATGAAACACGTTTAGAATACTCAATGGCCGAAATACTAGTTCCGGCAAGAGCCGCAATTTTATTGGTGCCAAAGAGTGTTTGTATAGGAGTTTGAGGCAAGGCAATAAGCAAAACCGGTAGTTGAATGAGTCCGCCGCCACCTACCACAGCATCTATAAAACCTGCTGTAAACGAAAATAATATAATGCTTAAAATGCCCAAGGTTTCGTATTGGGTAAATAGGTTTAGGAGGTTCATTTTATTTACATCAAAGAAAATAGTTTTAGTGCGTTTGAGTTGTTGTCATAATTAGGTGCTTTTAGTATATTTAATCTAGTTCACATATGAATATTATTTATGTCTAAACCAGCAATCATTACGTTCGTTCTCGTACATTTTGAAAATGGTATTAACAGGTGATCCGTACCTTAATTGTTTGTTAAATTGGGTTCTTGCCAAATAATTAAAAGCACCCATGTCGCCAGTAAACGCAGTTTGGTTTTCGTAGTTAGCTTGTTGATGAATGGTACATAGCTTTTTAATAAAATTATAGAATAGGGGAGCGTTACTACCAATTATTCCGCAGTTTAAGAGAGTTTCATGTCCAAATTTATTTTCATATTCTGCAAAATCTGGTATATTTTTTCGTAAATTAGTTGAATGGGCATTCATCCAATCGTTGTTAAGCGTTTTAGGTTCGTCTCCGCAAAAAATAGCCGTATGATTTTCAATATAATAGGGGTCGATAAAGGGGTTTTTTACAAGAGTAACATCTGATATATCGGTAACGAAGATGTTTTGGAAAAGGTTTAAATGTTGTTCTAGGAAATTTTTGTATACGAAATAACGATATACGTTGGGATTAAATTGAGGATTATAATTTATTTTAATAAAAGAGATATATTCATTCTTGTATTCATTGCAAGTTTCCAAACTAAAGTTATTATGAAAAATAAGTCCCCGTATGTTTCTTTCTGCTATAGATTCTGCCCAATTCTTCACTAGGTTATAATTGTCGTCCTCTAGTGTATGGTTGCGATTTACATCGTGCACGCCAGTGATATGACATGCCATTATAAGATTACTATTTTTATGAAAACGGGGAATCTCAAAAACCATTAGTTAGAATTGATATAATTTGCTTTTTTCATAGTTGAACAAATGCTGTTAGGAATATTTCTGTTATAAATATAAGTTCTTAAATCTACTTTTTTTACTTGGAATTGATTTTTTGCTTTTTCGTAAAAATCAGCATCAGCAGCGAAGCCACTTTTAAAGTATATGCTATTAAATACTTTTTTAAGTCCGAATAATGTGCCAAATAAAGTAGCATCATCCAAATGGATAAGCTTTGTTAGATCGTTTTTATCAGGAACATAATAATCTTTTGAGGTATCAACGATCGTTTCAGTGGTAGAGCATATCAAATCTATGCTTTTCACTTCCCTTAGACAAGAACTTAGATGATTAGGCTTGTATTCGTCATCACTATCTAATATGGTTATATATTCACCTACACTATTTAAAACACCTCGATTGATGGATTCTGATTGACCCTGATTGATATGACGAATATAGATAATTTTGTCTTCATGTTTTACAATGTATTGCAACAACAGCTCACGATTAAATTCCTTACTACCATCGTCAATAATAATTAGCTCAAAATCCTGAAAATCCTGGTTTAAAACCGAATCAATTGCTCTTTTTATTAAGCTGAAATTGGTATTATAAACCGCCATTAATATTGATACTTTTACTTTTTTTAACATGATTTCTATATTATTTGTAGCTCATAATAAGTGAATATTTTTTTTTAATATTCTTTATTAAGTTTTTGCTTCTACAAAATTTTGTAAATATCAATAATTTTTAGTTCGTATTAAATCAATTAATTGTTATTTCTCATATTATCTTTTTTTACAATAATCCTTTTAGAAAATAAAGGTCACAAACGCATTCTTTCTAAGTGCTTCCAATTTTTAACAGGAACAACACTATTTTATGCTTTGTCCAAAAGTCAATAAATTGTTGTCTGGATCTAGTAAAGCAAATTCTCTTTGGCCCCATGGTTTTGTTTCTAAAAGACCTTTTGGGTGAATTGAAGTTTGGTTTTCCAAAAGTTTTTGGTAAAGTTTATCAATGTTATTTGTTCTGATATAAACTTGTCCATAGTTTTCTTTTGGATCAAGGTCTTTGAATTCAAAAAAATGAATTTGAACATTATCTTTATGAACCATCAAGTAACCGTCATAGTCAATGTCGCCAAAAAGTTGAAACTCTAATTTATTTATATAATAGTCTTTTGTTACTGCTTTGTTTCGCATTGGTAACTTTGGATTTATTTCAGTTAGCATATTTATTTTCTTAATTATTACTTTTATTTACTGTTGAACATGGGTGAAATTCCGTGGCATTAATCGATTGGCTGTTGTTGTTATTCACTTTAATAGTTTTCTTGAAGTTGGTAAAATTGTTTTATTAAATAATGCCTCGTTTCGCTGTCTTCTTCAATGTTAAGTCTTTTCTTAATTTCTATGAATTTGTCTGATAATTTCTTAAATTTTTCAGAATTAATAATCTCCGTTAACCATTTAGAAAATTCTGAAAATTCGGGTTGGTCAGCAGAATAGGGAAGGTTTTTTGCAAACTCTGAGGTTTCAAAACTTATATTCTCAGATTTGGCTATAGGTCTAATTTCCTTACCCAAAAAAAAGTCAAAAACATAAGTGTTCAAGCAGAACGTTTGATATGCTTTTCTTTCAGCGTCTTTGAGTTTGTCATTTTTATACAATATGAAGGTCCATTCAAAAAGAAAACTAGGAAAACCTATGTCGTCAGGAAAGTTTTTTTGAAACCATCTTAAATATGTCAAACCACCTTTATAGTCAGAAATTCTAATAAATAATTCTAAAGGAAAATAACGAAGTCCGCGGCTGTCGTCATAACAACCAAATTTTCTTTTTTCAGTCGCTAATTTCACCCGAATTTGTTTGATTTTCTTTCTTACTCTTTCTACCTGTTTCTCTGTCATAGCAACGGTTTTACACAATTACAGCCAAGGTTAGACTTTTTAAAAATTATCTATAATCTGAATGGTAAAACTCAAGATAAAAAAGGATAAATCCAACTATATTTATTTTATATTCCGATTTTGCGCAACAAGTTGTGAGAACGTAGGGGGGGATTCTCCTGCGTTACTCGATTGGCGGTAGTGGTTTTCTGTTTTCTAAATTTATAG
>JAKRSG010000421.1 GCA_022402405.1 Bacteroidia bacterium
TTACTTGGTTGTTTTACCTGATGCTTGGACTCATATCTCGATTATGCAGATGCAACAGATTATTGATAAGACGAATAAAACCTTCAAAGATTTAGGTGTTGATACTGAGGTGCGTCTTTTTAATGGAACTGATTTTAAAGCTGAGAACATGGATAAAACTGATGCAGTTGCAGTAATTGGCGGAACAAAATTAACCACCTCAACATTTATTAAAAGTAATATTGATAATTCTAAAGGTGAAGAATTAATTAATAATTGGAAGGATGGGATTGGTTATACAAAATTAGAGACCACATCATTAAATGGAAATTTCATAGCTATAGATGCAAGTAAACTTGATTATTTTGCAACGAAAGTTTATAAAACTGACAAGAATAATACATTAGCGTATACTATTAATCATGCTACAGGGCATATAGCAGGTGAACCAGATGGTATAGGATTAGACCCTGTAATAATGACCGATGGTTCTAAAACGAAAGGGTACATTGATGGAGATTTTCCAGGCAGAACTTCGTTGAAAAAATTGGAGGACTTTATTAAGCCAAATGAGAATACTGGTTATAAAAAAATTATTGAGGGGAAAATGGGAGTTAATAAACCAAAAGATAATTACCATTTAAATGCCACTAAAAATGCACTCAAATCTCAATTGAAAAAAAGGTAAAAATTAATGAAATTCAAGACTATTGTTGTTATTCTTATATCTATTTTTTGTTGTAATCAAGAAAAAATAGTAAAGTCCAAAAAAGAAAATATTAACAAGAATTTATTGAAGGTTTATATTCCTAAAACAATTTTTAATTCATTTGATTTAGATCAAGTTGAATCGGATGTGATGTATGATACAATTATCAAATATTCATATTTTAATAAAACCAATCCAGAACTTAAATTAGAAATAATTGAAAAAGAAAATTTTAAGGATGAGAGTGTTGAAAAAATATTTAACAAGGAATTTGAATTATTAAAATTGGATTTTTCAAGAAATTTAAAAATAAACTACAAGTATCATATTAATTTTTCTGGGCGGGATATATTCTTATTGGATTATAAAATTTTACATGATTCAAATTCAATAAAAAACATGAAAATTCTTTGTAATTCAGCCAACAGAAATAAGCAATTAACCATCAATATTTCGTATTCGTCTAAAAATAATGAATTAAATAAATTACTCAGAGATAGCATTCCTTTTATAATTTCATCTATGGAAATTAAATAGAGAGACCAAAATTATTGTAAGCTAATATTTCAGACTTTAGGTTCATATTTAAGTATTTATTCATGGATTCTTGGGGATGACATCATCCATTCTTATTATTTGCATCTAACAAATAAAGAAATGCAAATATTAACCAGCGTAATTAACAATTATTTAAATCATTGTAAAATAGAAAGAAACTTAAGTATTAAAACCTTTAAGGCTTATAATTGTGATTTGAAACAATTTTTAAAATTCATAACTCCTTACCAAATTAATAAAATAGAAGAGGTAAATAAAGACCAAATAAAAGCCTTTCTTGTATTTTTAACCAATTTTAAACCAAAATCAGTTAAAAGAAAAATGGCTTCAATTAAAGGATTCTTTGACTTTTTAGAAATTGAAGAATATCTCCAAATTAATCCACTTAGGAGGTTAAGAATAAAAATTAAAGAACCCAAAACTTTACCAAAAACATTAGATATTCATCAGATTAACAAAATTTACAGAAAAGCATATTTTATTAAAAATCAGCAAATTGACAATAAAAATGAAATAGATTGCTTTGAACACTATCGAAATGTTGTTATAATAGAAATTCTATTTACAACAGGTGCTAGGGTTTCCGAGTTGTCTGATCTTTTAGATAAAAATGTTAATTTAGAAAATGGTGAAATTACACTTTTCGGAAAGGGTCAAAAAGAAAGAAAAATTCATATTTGTAATTTTGAGGTTATCCAAATTTTAAGAAATTACAGAGCAGAATTTTCAAGGCAAATGAACCTTTCAGGTGGGTATTTTTTTACTAATAGGAACCATAAACAATTATCTGAACAATCTATTCGATTAATGATAAAAAGAATAGCCAAATTAGCAGATATTCAAATGAAAGTTACCCCACACACTTTTCGGCATACCTTTGCAACTCTATTACTAGAAAATGATGTAGATATTAGATATATCCAAACACTTATGGGACATAGTTCAATTTCAACAACCCAAATTTATACACACACATCAAGTATTAAGCAAAAATTAATACTTTCATCTAAGCATCCTAGAAATGATATTTCATTTAAATAAGATATTCTTTTGAGACCGCTGATAATCTATAGATTGACAGGAAAGGAGGTAGTATACTTATATCCAAAATGATTTAACTCCCATAATGGTTTTGGATAGTAAAAGTAAAGTCAATGGTAATTAATTTAATTATTGAATTGCTATTAAATGGGACTTAATGATGCTACCAGAAAGTTTATATTTGTTTGTGCAATCCAAACTAAGAAGTCTAGTATTCCTCAAACCTATTATCATAAATACTAGCTCCAAAATCATACGCATTCCCATCACCATTAGTTTAATCATTTTATCTTTAGAATTAAACCAAAACCTATAAACCCCTGAGTAACTAGTAACAAGAGAAAATCCAATGCTGTCAGTACTTTTCAAAGAACTTATCCTTCCTATTGAATTCATGTAAAACAATTTTCAATTTTCAAAATCACTTTATTTCTATTCTTTTCAACTTTAACTTTCTAAAAGTAATATTATAGTAAACTGCCTACCATTGTTATAAATTACCAATTCGTGTCAGTTGTTTAGATTAGCAATATACAGTTCAATTTTCTCCTTGCTGATGGACTCCGTTAAAATTGGATTAGCAATGTTAAAAATGATTTCCTTTATTTTATCAGGATCAAAACCTATATCCTCTCTCATTTCGATTGCATTTGCCCAATCTTCTAATTCCTCATTGGAAATATTATCATTCAAATAATTTTCAAATACTTCTTTAATTTCTGTATTAGTAAGTATTACAATAGGAGTATTGCAATCCCAAGCAAATATTGATAGTTCTTCTTGTATAGTTCCTAATTCTTTTCTATAAAGTATTAAGTCAGTTAATATTTCTTTTCGTGTTCTCATGGTTTGATATAAACTTTCTGATGCATTAAAAGATCCCTTATATGAACAACCTTTCCTTCAGCATCAATAGTTGTTTTTGTCATTTGTAGAGTTTTACCTGCAGCATCAATTTGTTTTTCATAAATAGCAAAAGACCCTGGTATATTTGTAGCAGGGACATATGCTTGAAATGCCTTACCACCATTTGGCATGTCAAAAATAGAAAAATTTGTAGCTGTATTTGGTAAACTTTTTGCAAATCTATTAAAATTTGCTAGTTGAGATGGCACCTTCAACAATCCCATTCCACCAATCAAGTCTGGAGATCCAGTTTGAGGAGTCATTTTACCCGTTAAATAGCCTTTGCTGTTAACTTCATAACCTCCTACATATGTTCGTTTGCCAAACAGGAAATCCCAAGCAGAATTTCGAGGTAAATCAACTTGTCCGCTAGAGTAATTAAGTTTAGCATACTCTTTTTGAATTCTTGCTAATTCATTGGCTTGGAAATCATTGCCAGGATGACATTTAATATCAGTATTGACTGTAACTTGATTTTGACTTGACAAAGGAGTTGTTTTAAATGCAGTAATTACCACTTCTTTTAAAGGTAATGATAGTGAAGAATGTTCTCTGCCCACTTTCCAAGGTGTAGGTGATTTGTTATTATCTATTTGCTTTCCATCAGGTGTTGGTTCATCCCCATTTGGGTCAGTAAAATATATTGGATTATTATTAATACAAGCATATCCACTTTGCCAATCATAAATTATAGGATCCAAATTCCACCTTCTTCCCAACCTTGCATCATACTCCCAAAACTCCGCAGTCATTGTATTTCCATCCCCTGATACTTCATCGTCTTTCTCTTGCCCATTAAACCCAAACCTATACTCATTCGCAGAAAATACCCTCC
>JAKRSG010000422.1 GCA_022402405.1 Bacteroidia bacterium
CAAAGAGGTATATCTGCACCCGTAACCTTTCTGTTAACTCAAACCAATTATACCACTCCAACAGAAACCTTTCCATTTGTGTTTTCAAATCTCATTCAAGGAACTAGTTCTTCCAATACCATTAGTATACGACCTGCTAATGGAGTTCAAGTATCTATTTCTGGATCTGGCACTCCTGCTATTTTTCACTTTAATGGAAGTAAACATATCAGAATTATTGGTTCAGACACAATAAGTAATTCTGGAAGAAAGATTAGCATAAGAAATACAACAGGAGATCCTTGTATTTTATTAGAAAATGATGCTTCCTTTAATGAAGTTAGAAATAGTACTCTATTTGGTGAACCTTTTCTAAATAGCGATGGTATCGTAAAATTTGGAAATCGTTTACAAAATGGAAATGATAACAATATTATAGATAGCTGCTTTATTGGTGCGTTTAGTTCTTCTTCACGACCATCTGTATGCATTTCGGCTAATGCAAGTACTGGTCCAACTCTTTCTTTATCTAGCAACAATGTTATTACAAACAATGAAATTGCTAATCCAAATAATTTCGGAATTTTAATCGATAATAGTAACGAGAATTATATTATTACGGGCAATAGTTTTTATAAGAGTTTTACCTATTTGCATTCAGGGAACTTTTCCTTTGTTGGGTATTATGCTAATGGAGGGTTAATTGCAAATAATACTTTTGGAGGCTCTGCCGCAAATGCCGGCGGAACGCAGTATTCCATGTTTGACGGAACCTCTGGCACTTTTTCGCTTCTGAGCATTCAAGGATTTAATATACAAGTTAGGAAAAACAGTTTTAGAAGAATTCAATTTACAGGTTTGTTTAATAACTTCAGTCACTCATTGATTGGCGTATTAAATGGTAAAGTAATTTTAGATGATAACACACTTGGATCAGACACAGGAACCAATAGCATACGATTAAACTATACCAACACTGTTGGAAGTGCCGGATTTAGCGCTATAAATATTGGCAGCGGACAAGGAGGAGCATTAGATTCTATACAAATAATCAATAATAAAATTGGCGCCATTCAAGCCATAGGAGGCGGATTATTAAACTTATATGGAATTAGGTTTAATGCTAGTTCAGGGAATTTTATTACACGAGGCAATTTAATTGGTTCAAACCAAAGCCCGGGCAGCATAAGTTTAGCATGTAATGGAGATTTATTGGGTATAGAATTTACTGTTAATAACGGACAAAATTTGTTGGTAGAGAACAATACCATTAGAAATCTACAATACACCTTACACCATAGCAGAACTGTTTCAGGTATTTTTCATTCTGGCAATACACCCGTAATTATTAGAGGAAATAAGATTCAACAATTATATCATATACCTGCCAATGCTAGTTTAATTAACCCGGGATTTAACTTTCTAAACGGAATTTATATGTCGGCCACAAGCAGTTTAACCAAGCAAATTACAAACAACCAAATTAGCATGATACACACACAAGGTGCTCCCTCTGGAGGGTCAATGGGCATTCAAGTTTCGGGCAATGATATAGAGATTTCAAGAAACAGAGTTGTGGGCGTTGGACCATTATCAAACACAGAAGCGAGAGTTAGGGGTATCTATAGTTTTGGTTCGAACCAAAAGTTTTTTAACAACGAAATTTCATTGGGAACTGATAGCCTATTAACAGCAAATACTGCAAATATTTCGTATCAAGGTTTAGTTAAAAACGGAGCAGCAAACAAAGTATTTTTTAATACAGTAAGAATTGCAGGCGCAAATGTGGTAGCCAGCGGCAGCAACTATAGCACAGCATATTTATCTGAAGTTGGCGATATACAAGACTCTGTATTCAACAATATTTTTATAAACGAAAGAAGTAATGTAAGTGCAGCAGGTGGGAAACATTACGCATGTTATTTCTGGTTGGGAAATAACCCAATTATGAATAGAAATTTATTGTTTGTAAACGGACAAAATTCTTTTATTGGAAACGTAAATGCTACCGACTATAGCAGTCTTGGCAGCTTCGCAATTGCCAGCAATACCAATTCAAATTCGAGGAGTAAAGCTATTCAATTTTTATCGCCATGGAATCTGCGATTAACAGGAAATTCTATAGGTGATACAGCCTTAGCTGCCATGCCAATTTCCTATTTATCAACAGATAAAGAAATGCAATTACGCGATCCATTTAAACCTTATATGGGCTGTTATGAAGTATTTGGAAGTCCGCTACCAGTTGAGCTCCTATCCTTTGAGGCTTTGGCAAATGAATTAGATGTAAATTTAATTTGGCAGACCACATTTGAGCAAAATAACAAAGGTTTTTACCTAGAAAGATCTACTGATAATAAATTATTTGAACCTATAACCTTTGTAAAAAGCAGAGGAAATTCTCAAGTTACCAGCAACTATTTGTTTGTAGACAAAAGAGCCTTGTACGAATCTCCATTTTGGTATTACAGATTATGGCAAGAGGATGCAGACGGCATAAAAACAAACCTTGGCACACGATATATATCAAGAGCAAACTCACAGGATGAATCGATAAGCATTTATCCAAATCCATGTCGAGAATTTGTTTGGATTAGACATTCTGAATCATCAACTTTAGAATACATAGAGCTATATTCTACCGAAGGAAAACTACTTAAAACTTGGAGTGATGTTAATACTAATATAACCAATATAGAATTGCACGGTTTGAACCAAGGCATCTATACACTTAGGATCAAAACGAAAGAAGGAGTATTTGCCAAGAAATTGAGTATTAGCAATTAGATTAAAACTACTTTGTTAAAAAGTAAACCGGAATGATTGATGAAAACACAAACCATTTAGCAACTGTTTTTACAAAATCAAATTGTATAGATATCCCAAAATCATTATACAAGCTGTAACTACACCATAAAAAATAAACAGCATTTTGCTACTCATAACTTTTTTAAGTAGCATAGCCTCAGGAATAGACAATGCAACAACTGCCATCATAAAAGATAGTGCTGTTCCTATTGGAATACCTTTCTGTATTAGCACCTGAATGATGGGCAAAACCCCAGCAGCATTGCTATACATTGGTATTCCCATTATGGTGGCAATAGGCACCGCTAAAGGATTATCTGCTGTGATATATTGCTCAAAAAAACCCGTTGGTATATATCCATGCATTATGCCACCTATGGCTATTCCTATTATTATATAAATGGCAACTCCTTTAACAATGCTTAATGCCTCTTGAAGTATAGCAGGAAGTCGATTAGCAAATGTTGCATTTTCCATATCCTCAAATTCTTGCTGAGTTGCTCTGGCCGCAATTAATTTCTGAACCCAATCTGTTAATAAATGTTCAAGCTTAAGTTTACCTAAAATATAGCCCGCAATCATTGATAAAATTATTCCACTAACAATATATATCAAGGTTACTTTTAGTCCGAACATTCCCAAAAAAATAGCTACCGAAACAGCATCAACCAACGGAGAGGATATTAAAAAAGCAAAGGTAACTCCTAAAGGAATTCCTCCTTTCACAAATCCGATAAACAATGGCACAGAAGAACACGAACAAAAAGGAGTAATGGTACCAAAAAAAGAGGCAACAAAATAATCTAAGCCATACCACTTACGCATGGTTAAAAAAACTCTAACTTTTTCTATGGGAAAGTAAGAATTAATGATTCCCATAAAGATGGTTATAATACCAAGCAAAATAAAAATCTTGATAGTATCATAAACAAAGAAATTTAAAGCATCTCCAAGCTTTGAACCTAGGCTAAGATTAAGTAAATCATAAATTAACCAATCTGCTAATTTTTGTGTCCATGTGAACATAAGTACTACTTTATCTGACTAAATACCCACCATAATTCTTGCGCAATTTCTAAGCTACGTTCGGTGTATTTTTGAGATTGCAATGGCGTATTATCAAATGCTTTGGGATCATCGTATTTAATTGGGAAACGAACCTCTGCACCTATTACAACCGGACAAGCCTCATCGGCACTGTTGCAAGTTACTACTGCTCCGTATCCTTGT
>JAKRSG010000423.1 GCA_022402405.1 Bacteroidia bacterium
TAAATATGGACAATAAAACTTTAACTTCGAATACTCAATATGTGCTAAAAGACTTTGTTACCCAAAATGATGCTATTCGTATTCCAATTCCAAATACAAGCCCTCAACAATTCTTATGGATCGAAAACCATCAAAAAGAACATTTTTTAGATGAGAAGATATTTTATAAAGATGCAAGTCCTATGGGAAAAGGGATTTATGCATTTATAAGCGGAAATGGAAATGACTGTAATAATCTTAGTACTTTTGTATTTGACTGGAACACATCCTCAACAACAAATATGTTTAAAGTATTAAGTGCAAAAGGCAACAAAGACTATAGCTACACAATTTCCTCACACAATCCTTATGGTGGCTACTTTAATACTTTTTTAATTTTGGCAGATAACCCAATTTCGGGGCAAACGAGTGTAACTGCCATAAGAAATGATTTTAATTCAAATGAAATTATTGAATATTGTCTCAACCCAAATAGTCACAATGGCTGCCCCGACGACCAAGAAGGAATGTGGGTTGAAGATAATAGTCTTACTTGGGCCTACTCTGGTTCTTCAGATGATGCGTTTGATGTTGGCGATGAATTATCTATAAGCGGCATTCTTCCTGTATTAAACTATCCCCAATATAATTTAGGAACCAATCAGGTAGAAGAGTTTATTTTGAATGACCTGAGTGTAAAAATTATTTCTTACAATTCAACAACAGGCGAATATACCTTAGATATTTCAACTATGTTTCCTTATATTTGAAATACTTAATAATAAAACTATGATACAAACAAAAACTATTCTACTTCTTATATCCAGCATTCTTTTGCTTGTAACAAATTGCAAGAAAAAAGAAATTACAATGTATGGAGACAGATTACCCAGCTGGGGACTTAATTTTTACTTCGCAGATTCTTTAGGCAATAACCTTTTGACATATAATTTGCCTGAAAATCCCGTGCGCAACCCCGAAGAATTCAGGGCATTCTGTGTATATGAAACAGCTGATTTTGCTTATGCTTATAGAAGGCACGAGTTATATGGATATACCTTCGAAATTGTATTTGATAAGCTAATCAACATTGAGGTATCTGAATCCTATCAAAAAGACTCTGTTTTTAAGTTTTATGTATGCTTTGGCAATAACTGCGATACGGTGGTTGTTAGGCCAAATATAATCAAAGTAGCAGTTGATACGCGTGTAATTGCTGAATGTGGCGCAGAATGGGTTGCCTGGGGGCGGGACACCACCTTTAACCATCCATGTAGCTTTTTTCTCGTAAACCTTAAATAAAATCAGTATGACAAAGCCAAAATACATATTAATATTTCTATTCCTTCTTTTAGCAACGCAACAGTTAGATGCACAGACAGACTCTTGCAGCACAGTGCCATTAGATTCTGTTTCATTTGAATCTCAGCCTTGGTTTGGCAATAATGAATATTTGATTGATTTATTAGATAGCCTTGGTTATGGTAGTGGGGAAAACTTGAATAACGGCGGCTTTGATTCACAAGTTAAGTATTGGATACCTATAAGGGCATGGGTGTATAATGATGATTCTGGAACAGGTGGTGCTACGGTTCAAGAGGTTGAAAAAAGGATACATGAATTAAACGATGTTTTTTCGGGAAGGTTCAATCTTAACGGAAATGCCCACCCGCATAGTATGATACAGTTTTATCTTGCCTGCGATATTACATATATCAACCAATCCAGCATGGCGTTTAACTGTTCAGACAATACTCGTCAACAGGCATGGAACTATAATTTTCAACAAGGGGTAATGAATGTTCATTTTGTTCAAACTAATAATAATTGGGGAGGAATAGCTAGGATGCCAGACCATAGCCAGCCTTTTGTATGCGCAATAGTGAATGGAGCTACCACTACCACACTTGCCCACGAGATGGGGCATAACTTGGGATTGAGCCATACGCATGATACTAGGGGTTCAAATCCAATTAATAAAGATGCCAACGACTGCATCAGGAGTCAGTATCCAGAACAAGAGAACAAGGCATTGGCTGCGTAAGCACATGGGGAGCAAAAAAATGTGAGGTAAACGGCGATGCACTTTGTGATACCGAAGCAGACCCTTTACTTACTGCCGTAAACGTTCAATCTAATTCCTCCGGAATATACACTTATATAGGTGGCGGCAAAGATAACTGGGATGTTAATTGGAATCCCAATGTTTTCAATGTAATGTCATACAGCAATGGAAATCTGGTTAGGGAGTTTTTCTCTCCTATGCAAATTGGGGTAATGCTGCACTGGGCGCTAAGTATGCCATATCCATACGGTCACCTTGACCCCAAACTTAATACCTCAAATAGTTTTGTAGATTTGTATGAGCCAGATAATTATAGATACACCAATAATGAAAGTATAGCTTTTGAAACAGTGCAACACAGAGGGCTACACAAGGTAATTACTGGTCAGCCTGTTTCACCCACAGAAACCTATTGCGACCAGGATTATATTAAATTTGTGGTTCCTGTTGGAAGTACCTACAAAATAAATATATTCACAGAGGCGGTAACTGGTCGTCCGCAAGTAAATACAGAAATTTTCTTAATAAAAATTGAAAGCGGTGTCGAAGTAGTTCTTGCAAGTAACGACAACAAGAATCAAGAAAACTTATATTCTGAAATAATGGAGTTTGAAATAGGAGAAGGCACCTATTGGATAAAAGTTCAAAGTAAAAATAACACCGCAGGTGAATATAATTTACATCTGGAGCGTTGCAAGGTTGAATGCTGTCAAAATTACTTAATAGGCAGTGTTACAGAGATAAATATTAACACAGGTAATTTTAATGAAGGTGTAAAAAGTGGTATTTTTTCTGAAGAGTTTTTTGGTAAATCTGTATCAGTAAATGGTGCAAACTTTGGATGCAACATAGATTTTCCTTTAGGTATTGGGGGACATGCTTATCCGACTACAAACTCAATGTTGCAACTTGACATTTGCAATGAAGCGGAGATTGAGGTAATTAATGGTTCTTTTATACTAGGAGACCAGGGAACAGGAAGAAAAGCACAAGTAAAACTTAATGCTGGAACTATTTTAAAAATTAGAGATAAACTTATAATAAACAACAATTCTAAACTAATTATAGATGCTGGTGCCAAACTTATATATGAACATGGTGCATCCATTGAACTGCTTGGAACAAATTCAATCATCGAAATCCAAGATGGTGGCCTTATAGAAATTGGCAACGGTGCTACCTTTAATTGGATTGGAAAAGGATACCTTAAAATAATTAACAACCCCTATGATTTAGGTAAAGTAAATATTAAAGCAGCAGCAGGTGCCACCAATGCCAAATTTATAAAACAAGGAGAATGGGTAAGCGGAGAAGGTTATATAGAAAAGCTAATAGAGGTAGAAACTGACACACTTAGTTTTGACCGTAGCATTGCCGAGGTGAATGTGAAATACGGCGTTATAGAACTTGGCCATGAAGCATTTGTAGATGTAGAGCCAATCTGTTATTTTGATAATGTTACGTTTCAGTCTAATGAAAGTAACCAAATGCACAATGGGCTGTGGGTATACGGCCAACAAAACACCCCTTATGTAAGCGGATGCTTGTTTAAAAATGCTTTGCGGGGTATTACCGTTTACCCATTGGTAAAAGGCGTTGGTGTTACTTTGGGAAATGAACCTCTATCGTATAAATCTGTTATTACTAATACTGTTTTTAAAGATTGTCATCAATCTATTTATATAAATGCGCGTGGCGCAGAAATAACCAATTGCCAAATTACAGGCATAGGTGATCACCCAGGTGTGCGTTTAAGAGGTATTCAATACAAAAGTTTTATAGACAAATTAACCGCCAGAAACCAAGCTATTGGAATTGATTTGCTGGGAAGTGGTCAAAACGAAGTTTCTGTGCGTAGAAGTAACATTCACAATAATGGTACTGCTGGTATTTATGGAACCAATGTTAAACTTAGTTTGGGCTGCGATAAAATTTATGAAAATTACAGCACCTCCTTTCA
>JAKRSG010000044.1 GCA_022402405.1 Bacteroidia bacterium
CGTGTGCTCTTCCGATCTCAAAGAAGCATTCGAAATATCTGAAAAACAATTTGAATTGGGCGGCCTGAACCTAGCAGATTACCTAAACTCGAAAAACAGTTTTATTCGTGCTGAGGCCGATTTTACTCAGGCCAAATACGAATTAATTTTTAGAAGAAAAGTCCTAGATTTCTATTTAGGCGTACCACTTTATTAATACCACTATGCAAACTATAAAAAAGAAAAACAACACCTTAAAGTATCTACTTATTGGAGTAGCGGCCCTTATTGTTATTGCTGTAATTGGCAAGCAAGCCGGCTTTATCGGACAGAAAGATGGCATTTCTGTTAGCGTTTCAAAAGTTGAAACCAGAACTATTATCGAAACCGTTTCAGCCAACGGTAGGGTTCAGCCAGAACAAGAAATAAAAATTAGCTCTGATGTGAGTGGTGAAATTAGAGCACTCTATGTAAAAGAAGGCGACTCGGTTGTGATGGGCACTTTATTGGCGCGCATAGACCCAGAATTATACCAATCTGCCTTAGACAGAGCCGAGGCTTCCTTAAACAATACCAGAGCGGCATTGGCTACCTCTAGAGCTAGACTGGCTCAGGCCGAAGCTAGGTTTCAGGAGATAAGCGCTGCATATGAAAGAAACCAAAAAATGTATAAAGAAAAACTCATTTCCGACAGTGAGTTTGAAACCGCAAAGAGCACCTATATAAATGCCAAAGCAGAGGTAGAAGCAGGTAAACAGAGCGTTTTAGCTGCAGAGTTTAACGTAAAAAGTTTTGAAGCCAGTGTAAAAGAAGCCAGAAAAAACTTAACTCGTACAGAGATTTTTGCCCCTGTTAACGGCATTGTTTCTAAGCTAAGCGTAGAGCAAGGCGAGCGCGTGGTGGGAACATCGCAGATGGCAGGTACAGAAATGATGCGCATTGCCAATTTAAACAACATGGAGGTAAGTGTTGATGTAAACGAAAACGATATTATAAAAGTAGGTTTAGGCGATACAGCCGATATTGAAGTGGATGCATACCCTAACAGAAAATTTAAGGGAACAGTAAGCGAGATTGCCAACAGTGCCACCACATCGGCCCAAACTACTAGCGACCAAGTAACCAATTTTGTGGTAAAAATTAGAATTTTAAGAAGCAGTTATGCCGATTTAAGCGCCAAATTTGGTAAACGTAAATCGGTATTTAGACCCGGCATGAGTGCCAGTGTAGAGGTAATGACAGAGCGCACCGAGAATGTAATAAGCTTACCTATTGAAGCCGTTAGCATGCGTCCGGCAAGCGCTTTAGACACCTTAGAAGACAAAGATAAAGAAAGCACTAAAAAAGACTTAGAAGATGCAGAAGACGTTGAAGTAGTATTTATTAAACATGAAAATAAGGCCAAAATTAGACAAGTAAAAACAGGCATTCAAAACGATAAATACATACAAATTACCAGCGGCATATTGCCCGGAGAAACCGTTATTACTGGTCCGTACAGCGCAGTATCTAAATTCTTAAAGCACAACGATGTGATTAAAGAAGTAAGCAAAGAAGAGTTATTTAACAATAAGGCAAAAGACTAAAATTAGCCTTACTTCTCTTTGTGTTCAAACTTGTAGATAACCCAAGCAAATCCTGCCACTAGGTGCACTAGCACTATGGCAAATATTATTTTACTAAAAATCATGCAGCAAAGTTATGCCTGAACCAAAGGCCAAACAAGCTGATATATCTCAGCATTTGAGCGGTGATTAGATTAGTAAACCTTACATTATTCCTACTTCCCGGATTTATCTTTTTGTAGATACAACAAGGCTTTTGAGTTGTTTTAGAGCAAAAGAGTTACGCTGCAAGTTTTGGTTCAGGCCGAACCAAACGAAAGCTGCCTATATTGCTACAAAAAAACTATGAGCTGGAAAATTACCCCAATTACCCACAAAGGCGAATTGCGTTTGAAGGTGGAGTTTAATCATGAACCATCGCTTAATAAAAAAATTAGAGCGATAGACGGAGCCTTGTGGAGCGCCAGTTTAAAGGCTTGGCATGTGGCAGATACACCTAGCAACAGAATGCAATTAAACCTGTTTGACCCTACTGCAACTATTAGCGAGGAAGATTTGGAAGACAGGAATGCTTTTATGCGATCGAACGAAGTGCCGGCGCATATTGTGGAAGCCTTAAACCTATTTGATTATTACCTGCAATCTAGGCGATACCGTTATAATACGGTTAAAACTTATAAAGATGCCTTACTGGTATTTTTAAAATTTTTGTCGCCCAAAAGACCAGAAGATATAAACGTACAAGATTTTATCGTTTTTAACAACGAGTATATTATCAAAAATAACCTATCTGCATCTTACCAAAACCAAGTGGTAAATGCAGTAAAATTATACTTCTCTACCATCACTAAAAAGAGTTTAGAGATAGATCAAATTCATAGACCTAGAAGAAGCCAGAAAAACCCAAATGTATTAAGCAAAGAAGAGGTTAAAAAGCTATTGGATGTAGAGCGAAACATTAAACATAAAAGCATGTTAAGCTTGGCCTATGCGTGTGGCTTGCGATGCGGCGAGGTATTAAATTTAGAGCTAAGAGATGTGGATTCGAATAGGATGCTTTTGTATGTAAAAGATGCAAAAGGCGGCAAAGACAGAGTGGTTCCAATTAGCGAGAAAATAGTTGTTATGTTGCGCAATTATTACCTTGCCTACAAACCCCTGAGATACTTATTTGAAGGCGTAAAAAAGGGCAGCAAATACGACGAAAGAAGTTTTCAGCTAGTATTAAAAAAGACACTTAAAACAGCCAAAATAGATAAGCCCGCAACCCTACATTGGTTACGACATAGTTACGCCACACATTTGTTAGACGCTGGAACAGACCTAAGATATATTCAAGAGTTATTGGGACATAAGAGCAGTAAAACCACCGAAATATACACACACGTAAGCAACCGCAACCTAAGGAATATTATTTCGCCCTTTGACACCTTATAAACAATCAACAAAAACTATGAAATCTAAATTTAGAAGCAATAAATTTATCTATAATTTGCAAATCCAGAAATCATAAACTATTTTAGCTGAAGAAATAATAAATCTTGCCATGAAAACAAGTCAAAAATCCACCAAAATACATCCCGAAACAAATACTCGCATATCCAACGCACCAGGTGGTTTAACAACAGCAATAGATAATCGGATATAAACACGTTAAAAGTAACCAAAAAATAAGGCGGGCTTTATAAACTTATTATTGTCTTCTCTCCTTTTCTGTTCTGTTGGACACTGACCGCCTGAAGCATCGTACTGAAC
>JAKRSG010000045.1 GCA_022402405.1 Bacteroidia bacterium
CGCAATCACATTAATTTGATTGCGGTTTTTTTATGTTAAAAATGCAACAAAATACCCTAATTTAGCGTCTTGTATATAATGCCAGTTACAAAAGCAAAACTTCATAGGTTCATTTGGTTTATAAGCGCGCTATTTGCAGGCTTGTTGAGTGCTCATGCTACCCATTATAGAGCAGGTGAAATTACCTATAAACAACTGGTTGCCTATACCTATGAAATTTCTGTTATTACCTACACAGATCCTACCAATGTGGGTGCAGACAGATCAGAACTAGAAGTACATTATGGTGATGGAAAATCTGAACTGGTTCCCAGATCTAATGGTAACGGACAAATTGTCAACCCCGACTTAAACAACAGAATCAAAAAGAATATTTACACCAGTATTCACACATTCCCTGGCCCATTTAATTACACCATTTGGATATCAGACCCAAATAGAGTTGATAATATCAGAAACATTAATGGAGGAAACAGTGTAAATATACCATTTTATGTAGAGTCGTTGTTAACTATAAAAGAAGGTATTGGTAATAATCAATCTCCTATTTTGTTGATGCCACCAATTGATGTAGGCTGTATTTTTCAAACCTTCACACATAACCCAGCAGCCTACGATCCAGACGGAGATAGCTTAGCCTTTACCATTATTGCTCCTAAAAGATCGGTTGGATTAGATGTGCAGAATTTCTCTATACCAAATTTCTCTGATTCATTTGCGATAGATATTAATACTGGTCAGCTTACTTGGAGCCAACCATTGCAAGAAGGTCATTATAACTGGGCTATTCTTATCCGCGAATTTAGAGGAGGTAAATTGATTGGTTTTGTAGTGCGTGATATGCAGGTTTATATCAATGGAAACTGTAATAATTCTCCGCCTGTTTTGGTTCAGCATAAAGATACTTGCGTTGAGTCTAACCAGTTAATTCAAAGAGTTATTGGTGCCACAGATCCTAATTTGGGTCAAACCATACGCATGACTTATTATGGAAGTCCGTTTGTACAAATGAACAGCCCAGCTACCATGAACCCCGCCGAACCTACTGGTCCCGCAGGCGGAATTATAGGAACTTTTAGCTGGCAACCAAGTTGCAATGCAATCAGATATCGTCCGCACATGGCTGTTTTTAGAGTATCAGATAATGATGTAACTAAACCTTTGAGCACCATAAATTATTGGAATATCAAAGTGGTTGGGCCGGCTCCAAAAAATGTTAAAATAAGCTTAGATAGTAATGGTTTTAGGTTAAGTTGGGATAGAGATACCTGCAGATTAGCCTTTGGATATAATATATACAGAAGAATAGATTCGAGTTATTGGAAACATGGTCCTTGCGAAATTGGAGTTCCAAGCAGCACAGGATTTGAGTTATACGATACTGTTCAAGGCTTGAACCGAACCCAATATTTTGATAATAATTTTGGAAAAGGGATCTCTCCTTTTATCAGATATTGTTACATAATAACCAGCAGCTACTATCCAAGAAACGAAAGCGGAACCCGTATTTTGGTTGGTGAAAATACTGAAAGTTATGCTAGTGATGAGGTTTGTAACATGATATTGAGAACCAAGCCTATTTTAACAAAAATTAGCGTTCGAGAAACAAGCACAGATCA
Organism: Bacteroidia bacterium; assembly: GCA_022402405.1. Classification (GTDB taxonomy): domain Bacteria; phylum Bacteroidota; class Bacteroidia; order UKL13-3; family UKL13-3; genus B1. The sequence goes on from JAKRSG010000045.1 coordinate 1,620, forward strand.
AGGAGCCATGCAAGTTGATTGGATTAAGCCAACTGAATTAGATACTCTTCAATACCCTGCTCCTTACTCCATGCAATTGCAGCGGTCTACTTCGGCATTCGGACCATTTACTAATATTGGTTCAGCCTATAACTTTGCTAGTTTTGCTAGTTTAAGCGATTTAAGTCAAGTAGATACACTCATTAACACTGTTCAAAACACTTATTATTACAAAGTTCAATTTTTTGCTACCCAAAATAATCAATTACGCCTCGCAGAGGAAAGTAGTGTTGGGAGTTCTGTTTTTATAAAACCAGAACCAACAAATCGTTCTATCATTTTAAGGTGGATGCCAGAAACACCTTGGATAAACAAATCTGCCGTAATTTACCGTCAGAATAATTTGGCTTATGACTCTATTGGGACCACAAACTCCAATATATTTTCCGATACAGGTTTGGTAAACGGTACAACATATTGTTATAAAATTGAAACCAAAGGTTATTATAATCAGGCGTTTTATCCAGATTCAATACTTAATTTTTCTCAAACAATTTGTGCAATTCCGGTAGATACTATTCGTCCGTGTGTACCAACCTTAGCCATCGATACACCTTGCCAAACATTTACCTTATTAGAAGTTAAATTAGCTTGGGATTACCCAACAAGTTGCGACCAAGATGTTATTAAATATCGAATTTATTGGAAAAAGAATAAGAAAGAGAAATGGGAATTATTAGATTCTGTTCCTTTTGGTGTGAACCAATTTATAGATAACAGAGAACGACTCAAATTTTCGATTGCAGGCTGTTATGCCGTTACCGCAGTTGATTCTTTTAACAATGAAAGCTTTTTCGACAACGAAAAATGTATAGATAATTGTCCGTTTTACAATATACCCAATGTATTTACACCGGGTACAGATGGCAAAAACGACTTTTTAAAACCATTTCCTTACAGATTTATAGACGAAATTGATCTCCATATTTATAATCGTTGGGGACAATTAGTATTTCAAACGAGCGATATCAATTTTACATGGAATGGTAAAGATCAAAAAACGGGAAATGCCCTTTCGGAAGGGGTTTATTATTACATTATTGAAGTTACCGAAAGTTATTTGGAAGGCACAAAAAAGCGTACCATTAGAGGTACTTTACATTTACTAAAATAAGATATGTTTACTGGGATTATAGAAAAAACGGGCAAGATACATTCCATTCAAAAGCAAGGTGAAAACCTAAACATTTGGGTAGAATCAGAGATGGGTTCAGAACTAAAAATCGACCAAAGTGTGGCGCATAATGGCATTTGTTTAACGGTGGTTGGTTTAGAAAACAATTTACATTTGGTTACCGCAGTGGCCGAAACACGCTTAAAAACCAACATAGATTCTTGGAAAGAAGGCACCTGCGTTAACTTAGAAAGATGTATGTTAGCCAACGGCAGATTTGATGGTCATATAGTACAGGGCCACGTAGATGATACCGCAACATGCACAAAGATTAGCGAAGAAAATGGCAGTTGGTTATTTTATTTCGGTTTGAACCAAAAAATGCAGCAAAATTTGATTGTAGACAAAGGTAGCATCTGCATTAATGGTGTAAGCTTAACCGTGGTAGCATGCACAGAAGAAGGATTTTTAG
>JAKRSG010000046.1 GCA_022402405.1 Bacteroidia bacterium
TAGAAGCAGGTGTAGATGTAATTGATGTGGCTTTAGCTAGCATGAGCGGACTAACCTCACAACCTAATTTTAACTCTATTGTAGCTATGTTACATGGCACAGAAAGGGCCAACAAAATGAACCTTGGCTCATTAAATGCCTTCTCTAATTATTGGGAAACTGTAAGAGAATTTTATTACCCTTTTGAGCATGAATTAAAAGCAGGTACAGCAGAAGTATATAATCACGAAATACCTGGAGGACAATATTCCAATCTTAGACCACAGGCTAGAAGCCTAGGTTTGGAAGACAAATTTGAAACCATCAAAGAAAATTATGAAGTGGTTAATAAGATGTTTGGCGATATTATTAAAGTAACTCCTTCCTCCAAAGTAGTTGGTGATATGGCCTTGTTTATGACGGCCAACAATTATACAGAGAAAGATATATTTGAGAATGGTGAAACCATTTCATTCCCAGATAGCGTAATTGAATTATTTAGAGGCGACCTAGGTCAGAACCCCGGAGGGTTTCCAGAGAAACTTTCTGCTATTATTTTAAAAGAAAAAACGGCATACAATGGCAGACCAAATGAGCATTTAGAGCCAATAAATTTTGATAAAGTATTTGAGGAATTTAAACTGCAATTTGGAGATGATTATTCATTTTTAGATTGCTTATCTTATTTATTTTACCCAAAAGTATTTAGCGATTACGCTCAAAAACGCAAGGAATATGGCGATTTATGGCACATCCCAACACCAAATTTTTTCTATGGTTTAAAGAATAATGAAGAAACATTAATTGAACTTTCACCAGGCAAAAACATTTTGATAAGAATGCTAAATGTAACTGATGATGGAGAGGGTAAAAAGCAAGTATTTTTTAGATTAAATGGTCAAACCAGAAGTTTAGAAGTACTTGATAGAAGCTTTAAGCAAACAAAAGTTCTGCGAAGAAAAGTAAATCATACAAACGAAATAGGTTCACCGTTGCAAGGTAGATTATCAAAAATTATAGTAGAAAAAGGACAGAAAGTTGCCAAGAACTCTGCATTGTTTACCATTGAAGCTATGAAAATGGAGAACACAGTTGTGGCTGTAAAAGAAGGAAAAGTTGTAGATATTTTGCTAAAAGACGGCGATTTGGTGGAACAAGATGATGTAGTTGTAATTATAGAATAAACATGAAAAAGAATATTATATTAAGCTTAGTAATACTATTTATTACCAGTGTAAATAGTGGAGCCTTATCAACTAAAAAAACGCTTTCAATAGACAAATTTAAATCTATAAAATTAGTACTTATAGAACAAGAGGAAGCTTGGAATAAAGGCGATTTAGACGGCTTTATGAAACATTATTGGAAAAGTGAAAATTTGCAATTTGTATCTAAAAACGGAATCCGAAAAGGCTGGCAAGCTGTTTACGATTCGTATCAAAAAAACTATACCTCAAAAGGTGAGATGGGAAAATTAAGCTTCTCTATTTTAGATATTCAAAGTATCGACAAGAAAAATGCTCTCGTAAATGGCAGCTGGAAAGTGGAAAATAAATCTGGAGTTCATTCTGGTTTCTTTACGCTTTGGTTCAAAAAAATAGAAGGTAAATGGCTTATTGTAATGGACCATACAAGTTAATTGATTATTTTCGGACCCAATCATGAAATCTAATCTATTAGTATTTAAACACAAACAAGTTTGGGCACTGCTTTTATTTATAGTTGCATTTGTTGCATTTAAATGGGATTCCCTTTTTCTACCTTATTTTTGGGATGAAGCATGGGTTTATATGCCAGCCATTCGAACTATGGCAGAGAGTGGCCCAAGTGTAATGCCAGCAAGCATCCACCCAGATTTGTATACGGGTCATCCCCTACTCTTTTATTTTATGTCGAGTGCCTGGATAAAATTTTGGGGTTATAGTCATTTAGTTGCCCATAGTTTACCAATGCTTATTTCTGTAGGCTTATTATTAAGCATGTATTTTGTGAATTTAAAATGGAGCGATACTCATAACCACGCATTATTAGCCACTATGCTGTTAGGGTTTCAACCAAATTTCTTAACTCAAAGTAGTTTTTTACTAATAGAGGTATGGCTTGGATTATTATTTTTATGGTCGTTTTACTTCTATTTTAGCAAGAATTGGATTGGGTTTAGCATTACAATAATCCTTGCATTGTGGAGCAAAGAAAGCGCCTATTGTTTAATACCTGCTTTCGGGATTATTGCCATATCAGAACGCATTTTAGGTAGCATAGACAAAAAAACATTACTAAAAAGATTTGCAGGGCTGATCCTACTTTTTATCGCTGGATTTAGTTTCTTCTTCATTCAAAAATATAAGTTAGGATGGTACTTTTTTCCTCGTCATGCCAACTGGATTACCTTGGCAGATTTTAAATGGAAAATGGAGGTAGCTTTTGGTTCTTATTTCGTTTCAGATGCTAGGTCGTTTATATATGCTGCATTTGTTCTATGCATACTTATTTGTTTCTTTTTAGGATATAAACTACAGCCAAAGCAACGATTAATCATTTTTGGAAGCTTTATTTTTACGTTTGGATTTATGGTATTTGCATCTATTAACTTTTTTTCATCCAGATATTTATTAGGTGCACATACGTTGTTATTTAGCAGCGTATCTATGGTTTTATTTTTAATACCCAATAAAAAATTTCAAGTTGCACTGCTAATAGTATTTCCATTCTTTGGAATGAATAACATCGACAATAGTTTACGAACTAAAAACTTTAGCGATGTTGATTTGAGTTATAAATATTTGGTTCAAGCCGAAGTAGAGATGTGCCAATATTTAGAGGAAAAAAAATATGAGGAAAAGATTCATGCACCCTTTTTAATGTTGGTTAATTTAACCAATCCTTATTCTGGATTTGTAAAGACTGGCTTTACGAATATTTCTGGTAATGTATTAAGCAATAACAACAAATATTATATAAATGTGCCAAACGAACCAGACCCAGTATTTGACTCAATAAAAGTAGCTTTGAACCTACAACTTGAGCACAAAACTGAATGCAAACAAGCTTGGGTGGAGTTATATAAACGACCTGATTAATAATTCAGTAATTCGTTTATTGTTTGTTTCATTTGATTAACTTGTGTTTTGGAAACACTGCCAATCTTTTCAATAAATCGCTCTTTTGAAATACTTCTGATATGAATAGCCATAACTTCAGATTTTTCAGTTAATCCGTTTTGAGGATTTGGCTCCAGAACTAAGTTTCCTTTATAATTTTTAAGTTTTGTGGTAAGCGGACAACAAACTAAAACGGGAGCAAAATCATTGGCTAAATTACCGCTCAAAATCAATACTGGCCTATAACCAGCCTGCTCACTTCCGCGTGTTGGATTTAGATTTACCATCCAAATATCACCTTGTTTGAATTGCTTTTCTTGCATAAACAATAGCTTATTCGCCTGCGATTTCTCTACAATAATAATCCATACCTTCCTCGGCAAGCACCATAATGTCTGTATCCTTAACCATAGCCTTGTATGACTGTATATATTCTGCCTTGTTAAGTTGTTCTATATACAATCGAAGTGCCTGTTCAATAATCTTATTTTTGGGCAAACTCAAATGTTTAGACTTCTCTGCCAAGCTTTGAAGTAAATCATCTGGAAGTGTACTGGTGAAGGTGCTCATATTTATAATTATATTTACAAAACAAAAATATAAGAATAATTACAGATTAAAAATAAAATTATACTTCCAACTGAAAAACCTAGCCTGTTTAAAGCTTATTTATTCAATCAAGTAAAATATTTGTATACTTGAACCAAATATTTTTAACATGAGTACTGCATACGTTTTTCCGGGTCAAGGTGCCCAATTTGTTGGTATGGGAAAAGATTTATACGACAATAACCCAGAGGCCAAAGCTTATTTTGAGAAAGCTAACGAAATTTTAGGATTTCGCATTACAGATTTAATGTTTGCAGGTACGGATGAGGATTTAAAACAAACTCGAGTAACTCAACCTGCTATTTTTATTCATTCGGTTATAAAGGCTATGTGTTTAGAAAATTTTAAACCAGACATGGTTGCTGGACATAGTTTAGGAGAATTTTCTGCACTAGTTGCAGCTAAAGCAATATCATTTGAGGATGGACTAAAATTAGTTTATGCTAGAGCTATGGCTATGCAAAAAGCATGTGAATTAGAAGCTTCTACTATGGCTGCTGTATTGGGTTTAGAGGACGAAAAAGTAGCAGAAATTTGTGCCACTGTTGATTCGGGTGTGGTGGTTCCTGCCAATTATAATTGTCCGGGACAATTAGTAATTTCTGGTAGTATAGACGGAGTAAATAAAGCCTGCGAATTATTAAAAGCAGCTGGAGCCAAACGAGCATTAGTTTTGCAAGTGGGTGGTGCTTTTCACTCACCTTTAATGGAACCAGCCAGAGTTGAGTTAGAAAAAGCCATTAACGAAACTCCTTTTAACGAACCTATTTGTGCAATTTACCAAAATGTAAATGCTAAAGCAGTTACACAAGTAAGCGAAATAAAATCTAACCTTATTGCACAACTAACCGCGCCAGTAAAATGGACACAATCTGTGAGAGAAATGGTTGCAAATGGCGCTACAGATTTTATTGAATGCGGACCAGGCAACGTGTTACAAGGACTTGTTAAGAAAATTCATAAGGAAGCCAATACAAGTGCCGCTTAAATTGATAAAATGTATCAGGTTAACGATGAAATACGATAACCTGATACGTTTCTAATCTATACCAATGCTTTTTGCTTTTAATTCAATTTTTCTATTATGATTTTATCCATCTGCATCAGTTCGTAAATTACATTTGTAGATGTTTTGGGATCATTCATAAGCTTATTTAAAATAGCGGGTACAACTTGCCAAGAAACCCCATATTTATCTTTAAGCCAGCCGCATTTACTGTAACTTCCTGATTCGCCAAGTTTGTGCCAGTACTCATCAATTTCTTCTTGCGTTTCGCAAGGTATAACTAAAGATATTGCCTCAGAAAAGGTATACTTTGGTCCGCCATTAAGTAACATTAAATAACTGCCTTTTATTTGCAATAAAACAGCCATTGGATTAGAAGAAATAATAATCGAATCCTTAAATACATGTAGGTAAAATTCTGAAGCCTCTTGGATATCTGTTTGCATCCAAAGACAGGGGTAAATGTTGTTTTTCATTAGTTTATATTTTTAGTTTTAATTACAATATCTTTAATAATTTCATCTAACTCCAAAGCAGAGCTTTCGATATGTGGCAAAAATGCTAATTTTTCGTCTAAAGTAGCATGGTCGTCTGATAGTAAGTCTATTATTCCTAGAATTCTAGCTAAAGGTGCTCTCACCACGTGAGATTGAATCCAAGCAATCTCTCTAAACTTCTCATTTTGGGCCTCAATTGCTCGCATATGTTCCATTCTAATGGTAATGTCGTTAGCTAAAATTATCTCTGCTTTCCGCCCATTAAAATCAATAATGTTTCCAATAATCTCCGAATAAATAGTTTCTCCAGTTTTCTTTAAATGCTTAAATACTTTTGGTTCATAATTTTTACCTGTGGATTTTATGGTATTAATAACCTCTTCTAACATCGCCAATTCATCTTCTGGTCGAATGTCTTTTATAGTCATATTCAAAAACTCATCATAACTATATCCGTAATGATTAATTGCAGCCTCGTTTACATCCAAAAAATGAAGTGTTTCTAAATCATAAACCCACATAGGTTGCGGACTTAAATGAAATAAGTCGGAGTATTTTTGTTGTGATATTTTTAAATCTAGTATAAAGTTATTTCGCTCAATATTATAAAGTATACTTTTATATAATGTAGTAGAATTTAACTCCTCTTTCAACAAATAATCAGAAACCCCCATACTTAAGGTTTGTATAGCAAACGAAGCCTCTACAGAACCTGTAATTACTATTATTGGTATATTTTCAGAAACCTCTAAAATCCCCTCAATCAATTCCTCCATCCTTTTATCAGGTAAACTTAAATCTAGTAAAATCACTTTTATTTCATCACGATATTCGTTTATTGTTTTAACCGCATCCTTGAATGTTCTGGCATTTATAAGGCCAGAAGAATTGACATAATTCTCCAAATATTTTTTTATTAGAAAAAAGTCAACCTGACTATCTTCCACCACTAAAATTTTTGTGTTTGTAAGATCTTTTATCATAGCTAAATGCGTAAAAAATTGTGGATGTTTAACCAATTTTATTTCCTTTTACTAGTTCTTCTAATACAAATATTCAACTGCAATAAATATAATTACAACCAATTAAACAAATAAAACAGCAATTCGTAAAAATATTTTTGTCGTTTAACTATTAAAATTCGTTAAAATTTAAAATTGTTCGGCCTAATTTTGTAACATGCAAATCCACAAACATCAAAAAATGAAATATTTAAATATTTTTTTTCTATTCGTAATTTTCAATCTAAAGGTGTTGGCTCAGCCAGTATACCCCTTAATTCCATTTCCAGAAGAAGTGACAATAGGAGATAAACTTTTCAGAATATCACCTCAGACCAACATTTTGGCTGAACCAAAATTAGAACAAGAGTTAAAATATTTGAAGAGTTACATTTTGGAAAACCACTTATTTGTTGTTAATACATCAGCAAAAATTAATAATCGCATTGTATTAAGATTAAAAACAGATTCTAATTCAAATCCAGAAGCATATCAAATAACCAGCAACCCACGTGAAATAATTATTGAAGCATCTCATCCAAGCGGAATATTTTACGGTATTCAAACACTCATTCAATTATTTCCAACAGGAAAATTTGGGTCAATAAAAATACCTTGTGTTCAGATTAATGATAAACCTAATTATACATGGCGTGGCATGCATTTAGATTGTAGCAGGCATTTCTTCCCGATTTCTTTTATTAAGAAGTATATCGATATGCTTGCCTATTATAAAATGAATAGCTTTCATTGGCATTTAACCGACGACCAAGGTTGGCGTATTGAAATAAAAAAATATCCTAAATTAACCGAAATTGGCTCTGTTAGAAAAGGTACCATGATTGGACATTACCGCGACCAAAAATATGATAGCATAGCTTATGGTGGATTTTATACTCAAAAGGAAATTAAAGAAGTTATTGAATATGCACAAAAGCGTCATGTAAACATTGTTCCAGAAATAGAAATGCCTGGTCATGCAGTAGCTGCCTTAGCTGCGTATCCTGAATATTCTTGCTCACAAAAGCCTTGTGAGGTTAGCATAAAATGGGGTGTAGAAACCAATGTGTTTTGCCCAAGCGAGGAAACATTTGCATTTTTGGAGGATGTTTTAAATGAGATAATGGATTTATTCCCGGGTAAATACATTCATATTGGAGGTGATGAAGTGCCAAAAGAGGAATGGAATAATTCTGCATTTTGCCAACAACTCATGAAAGAACAGAAACTCAAAAATGCAGAAGAATTACAATCTTATTTCATAAGAAGAGTTGAAAAAATTATTCAGAAAAAAGGCAAAACCATGATTGGTTGGGATGAGATTTTAGAGGGTGGCTTAGCTCCAAATGCAGTTGTTATGAGCTGGCGCGGAACCGAGGGAGGTATTGCTGCCGCTAAAATGAATCATTATGTAATTATGACTCCTGGCTCTCATTGTTATTTCGACCATTATCAAGGTAAACCAGAAAGCGAACCTTTAGCTATTGGAGGATATACTCCGCTCGAAAAAGTATATCAATTTAAGGTTTGTCCGGATACTCTTAACGAAACTGAATCTAAATTTATCTTGGGCGCTCAGGGTAATGTGTGGACAGAATACATTAAAACTTCCGAACAAGTGGAATATATGGCTATGCCAAGAATGGCTGCATTGGCAGAGGTTCTGTGGTCGCAATCCAGCAAACGAGATTATGCAAACTTTTTGGCTAGGTTAAAAAGTCAGGAACCGTATCTAAAAAACAAAAAAATTAACTACTCCAAAACTTCCCTTTAGAAGCAACATTTACTTATGAAAATTAGCAGAAAAAAATTTATTCATAGCAGCCTAATTGCTGGCAGTGCATTAGGATTAAATGCTTGTGTTTGGCCAGCTAAACCAGAAAAAAATAAACCATCAGGTAGTATAGTTAACCAACCAATTGTTCTTTCAACTTGGAGATTTGGCATAGAAGCAAATGCCGAAGCCTGGAAAATTTTATCCAATGGTGGTTCTGCATTAGATGCTGTGGAAGCAGGTGTTAAAGTGCCAGAAGCTGATCCAAAAGAAAGAAGTGTAGGTTATGGAGGCAGGCCAGATAGAGAAGGAATAGTAAGCTTAGATGCCTGCATCATGGATCATTTGGGCAATATAGGTTCTGTAGTGTGTTTAGAAAATATAAAACATGCAATTTCTGTGGCGCGTGCCGTTATGGAAAAAACGCCTCATGTAATGTTAGCCGGTAAAGGTGCTCAACAATTTGCATTGGAACAAGGATTTAAACTCGAAAATTTATTGGTAGAAGAATCGAAAAAAGAATGGGAAGAATGGCTCAAAAAAAATGAATATAAACCTATTGCCAATATTGAAAATCACGACACTATAGGCATGCTAGCATTAGACCAATTTGGCAATCTTTCTGGTGCATGCACTACAAGTGGAATGGCTTTTAAAATGCGAGGTAGAGTTGGCGATTCGCCCATAATTGGCGCAGGATTATACATAGATAATGAAGTGGGAGGAGCTACCGCAACCGGCCATGGAGAGGAAGTCATAAGAATAGCAGGAAGCTCTTTGGTTGTTGAACTAATGCGTCAAGGCTATTCACCAGAAAATGCTTGTAAAGAAGCTGTATCTAGGGTAGTAAATTTAATGAATCGTAGAAATAAAAACATTAAAGATATTCAGGTAGGTTTTATTGCACTTAATAAAGCAGGTGAATATGGATCATATTGCGTGCAAAACGGATTTAATTATGCTCTTAAAACTTCCAAAGAAGAGGTACTTATCGATGCCCCATTTCATACAAAAATATCGTAGATTATGAGTCACTTTTTAGAAGTTGCCTGCTTCAATGAGGCCTCTGCAATTTTGGCTCAAGAAAATGGCGCCGATAGAATTGAACTATGCGCTCATAGAGAATTAGACGGCATCTCTCCCCCACTTCAATGGATAAGTGAACTTAAAAAACACCTGCACATTCCTATGTTTGTAATGGTGCGACCAAGAGGCGGGAATTTTGTGTATTCTAATGAAGAGTTCGAATCTATGAAAATCTACCTCCAACAAGCTTTGCAAGCTGGCGCAGATGGCTTTGTTTTTGGCTGTTTACAAGCAAATTTCGGGCTGAACCTAGACCAAAATAAAGCTCTCATTGAACTTGCAAATGAACTACCTTGCACTTTGCACAAGGCATTCGACTTATGTGATGATTTAGAAAAGACAATTAATGAGGCTATTCAATTGGGATTTAGACAAATACTAAGTTCAGGAGGAATGAAAACAGCTCTTGAAGGTGCACAGGTACTTTCTAAATTAATTCTTAAATATTCTCAAAAACTTGAAATCATGCCAGGTGCTAATGTAAGAAGTACTAACTTAGCAGAAATAAAAAATATTTGTCGCGCTAAATGGTATCATTCATCAGCTATTATTGATAGCAGTACTTTACCAGATGCGCAGGAAATACAAGCGTTGAAAAAGGCATGAAAATTAAATTATTTATACTGTTTACATTATTTTCTAAAATCAGTTTAGCTCAAGAAAGCAAAAATTACCTGGCTAATTTTTCTTGGCAATTACAAAGTTCCAAAACGTATAAAACAAGCATTCCAGCTTATGTTCCAAGCAATGTACATGGGGTGTTGTTAACTAATAAATTAATTGATAATCCTCTTATAGAAAACAACTTAGCAAAGTTGGATTGGATTGAAAAAGAAGAATGGATATATTCTACCCAGTTTACCATTACCGAACCAGATTTAAACTCTTTTTCAAACCTTACTTTATCTATAGAATCAATAGATACTTACTCTGATATATTTTTAAATGACCAACTAATTTCGAGCAGTAAAAGTCAGTTTGTTCCTATCAACTTAGAAGTAAAAAAGCAAGTTAAAATAGGAACTAATACACTGAAGGTAATTTTGAAACCCAGCAAGGAAATAGCCAAAAATTTGTCAAAAAAATACAGCTATACTTTTCCTGGAGAAGACAGAGTATTTAGTAGAAAAGCTCCCTTTTCTTTTGGTTGGGATTTTGCACCCGAATTACCCGCATTTGGCATAAGTGAACCCAAATTAATACCATGGAATCTTGCCAAAATAAATCATGTTCGCTGCAAACAATTCGTAAATAAAGACAGTTCGGTTACCTTACAATGGTACTTAGAAATTGAAGCAAATGAAGATGCTACCACAGAACTTAATTATGGCACTACTTCACATTCGGTTCAAGAATCGGTTAAAAAGAAAATTAAACTTCAAAAAGGAATACATACTTATGAAGTTTCAAGTACTCTTAAGAAACCACTTTGGTGGTATTCAAACGGATTTGGTTCAGCCCATTTATATAGCTACCAATTTAAGCTGATGCATCAAAAACAAATGCTTAGTACTTGGGAAGAAAAAATTGGTATACGCACCATTGAATGGATAAGAGAAAATGATGAGGCTGGACAAAGTTTCTATCTTAAACTTAACGGGAAACCGGTTTTTATAAAAGGAGCTAATTGGGTACCTCCCAATATTTTTACGAGTGAAATAAGTACTGAGGATTATAGAAATTTACTGGTAAAAGCCGCCGATGTGAATATGAATATGGTTAGAATTTGGGGAGGTGGCATTTACCCTTCGAAAGAATTCTATAACCTGTGCGACTCTCTTGGAATACTTGTTTGGCAGGATTTTATGTTTGCTTGTGCAATGTATCCTGCAGATAGCCTGTTTCTAGATTTAGTAAAGGAAGAAATAGATGTTCAAATAAAGAAATTTCAAAATCATCCTTCTTTAGCCATTTGGTGTGGAAACAATGAAAATGCAGAAGGCTGGCATAATTGGGGTTGGCAAAAACAATATAATTACTCTTTTCAAGATTCATCTGCTATTGCACATGCATATTATGCTCTTTTCGACTCATTAATTCCGGAACGACTATCCCATCTGCAATCTAACACGTTTTATTGGTCGAGCTCACCCTCCATTGGTTGGGGTAAACCTGAAAGCTTAAAACGTGGAGATTTGCATTATTGGGGAATTTGGTGGGGAAATGAACCTTTTGAGAATTATCGAAATAAGGTAGGTAGATTTGTGAGTGAATATGGATTTCAATCTTTTCCTAATTACAGCACTTGTGAAAAAATTGGCATCATTAAAAATGCGGTGGTAGATTCTGCCATAGCTAGATTTCACCAAAAACATCCAATTGGATTTGAAACCATAAATCATTATTTAAAGCAGAATTATCCTGCAGCCAAAAACATAGAACAATTTGTTTATTTGAGTCAGTTATTACAAGCAAGGGGAATGGAAATTGCGATTGAAAGTCATAGAGCAGCCAAACCATATTGCATGGGTACATTATTCTGGCAGTTAAACGATGCATGGCCCGGAATTACGTGGAGTAGCATAGATTATTATGGCAAGAAAAAAGCATTTTACTATAAATTAAAAAGCAGTTATGCACCTTATTTTATAGCCGTAAAACATATACACGACTCCCTTGAAATAAAAGTTATTTCTGATGCTCCGCAAAGCATTTCTGGCGCAATACAATTTGTACATTGGAACAAAAATGGAAACGCTTTAGACCAGCAGATTAAAAGCATAAACATTCCAGAAAATAGTGCAACTACCCATAGGTTTGCTATAAATAAGGAACTCAATATGAAAGATACGTGTGAATGGGTTATACAAGTTAACTTGTTAAACGGAGGTGAAAACATTGCTCAAAAAAACTTTTATTTCTGTTTGCCCCAGAACCTTAAATTAGCCAAAGAAAGCTATATCTTAGAAATGGTAGATGAACGTTCTTTCACTATTTATAGCGAGGTTCCTATGAAAGATATTTACATTCAATGTAAAGATTTTGATTTTGAAACCGACATAAATTATTTTGATTTGATGCCTTATCAAAAACAACTGATACAGGTTAAATCGAAGAATAATGTAAAATTTGAAAGAAAAGATTTTAACATTATCAGTTTTAATTCTCTCTTAAATTAGTTTCATTTGAAACGAGAGAAAATTATGAAAAGAAAACAAGCCATACTTCTACTTATTCTTAGTTATTGCTTTTGTTTCTCTATTTATGCGCAATATCCAATTATACCAAAACCCCAAGAAATAAAGCTTGGTTCAGACCAATTTACTTTTTCTATTAACCACCAAATAGAATGTAACAGTACGGATACTATTCTCCTAAAAAACTTAAACCAATGGATAAAAAATTCTGCTATTTTGAAGGTTCAAGCCAATAAAATGGTTCAAACCAAAATAAGTTTATTATGGGTTGGACCCAAAAAATGGTCGATGTTTTTGAACAAATTACAGCTTAATAAAAACTTTGATCCAGGAATTGAAGGCTATGTTATTTGGATTGAAAAAAACAGTATCATGGTGCTAGCGCAAAGCAATCAGGGATTATTTTATGGCTTTCAAAGTTTAAAACAATTATTTAAAGCCGAACAGATTCCATGTGGTATTATTTATGATAAACCACAATTTTCGATAAGAGCTTGGCAAGATGATATTAGCAGAGGTCCGATACCCACCCTTAATCAATTGAAGAAGGAAATAGAAGTATTATCTCATTATAAATTAAATTATTTTACCCTATACACGGAGAATGTTTTTAAATACATTACTCATCCAGGTATTGCACCGGCAGACGGAATTACAGCTCAAGAAATAAAAGAATTGAAGCAGTTTGCTAAAGAACATTATGTAACTCTTATAGCAAATCAGCAGAGTTTTGGGCATATGGAGAAGCTTCTAAAGGTTCGTGGATACGAGGATTTAGGAGAAGCCAATCACATCTTATCTCCTTCCAACGAGCGAACCTATGAACTCCTAAAAAACTTTTATGCAGAGCAAAATGAAGCCTATGGAGGCGAATATTTTCAAATAAACGCAGATGAAACTTTTGGTTTGGGAAGCGGCATAAACAAACCACTTGCAGATAGTTTAGGTATGGGAGGTTTATATTCTTTACATATAAACAGGGTAAATCAATTACTTCAGAAACATCAGAAAAAAATCATAATGTGGAGCGATATTATTAGTCACTATCCAGAAATTATTCCACAGATAAGTAAAGATATTACCTTAATTCCTTGGGCCTATCACTCAGAAGAAAGCTTTGTTCTTATGCTACAAAACATAGCTCAATCTGGCTTTACCTTTTGGGTGGCGCCAGGCATAAATAACTGGCTGAACCTATATCCTAATGTAGAAGTGTTTAAAGAAAATATTCATAACTTAATTAGAGATGGCTACCATTTAGGGGCAAAAGGAGTTTTAAATACCAGTTGGGATGATGATGGTTTTGCTTTGTTTGGTAATAATTGGCAAGGCTTTATTTGGGGTGCAGATATCTCTTGGAATGTTCCTCAAAAAAATGAAAACAGTTTACTTAGGTGGACAAATTTTCAAAAGAATTTCGATGTACAATTCTGGGAAGCTCCAATAGAACAGGAGTTAAATAAAATTTATAAACTACATCGAACAAGGCAGCTAAATCTACTCAGAAATGAAGTATTGTTTGAACCTATTTTCCCTTTACATGAATCTTATATAAGTCAAGAAAAGAAAACTGAATTACATAATCAACTAGAGCAAATAATTAGCAGTATCAATTTTTTAGAATCGTCGAAACCCGCCAGTTTACTGGGCAAAGAGAGTATCAATTATATTTTATTAAGCTTACATTTAGCTAAGTTAAGTGCCTCTAAAAATCTTTTACGAATTGCATATGCAGATTGGAAAAAAAATATGCTAAGTAGTGTCGACATTCTTAACCGAATAAAAGAATTTGACCAAGAAATAAACCACGTAAAAAATGAATTTACAAACCTATATATTCAAGAAAACAGAAACTATTGGTTAAAAGAGAATATTAACAAGTTAGAGTTATTACGCAAGCGGGTTTTACAGATTCCATATTATTTTGAAATTGAACCCTCCCAAACTAATTCTTGGAAAGGCAGAGAGTATAAATTTACCAGAAGTATAAGTACCCAGAAAAAAGTTTTTACTTGGGGCAAGAATCCCATCAGTATTCATTCACCTGAGTATAAAAAACCTATTTGGAGTAGGCAAAATTTACACCTTACATCCGCACATATGGATGCAGGAGAATGGAAATTCATAAGACAAGATTCGTTTATTTTCCATAAGGCAATTGGCGCAATAAAACATATAAACCTTAAACCAAGTAGTTACCACCCAAGTTATCAAGCAGGCGGGAGATTGGCCTTGTGCGATGGCAAAATAGGTTCAAGCCATGACCTAAGGAGCGGTTTTTGGCAAGGTTATTCTGGATCGGATTTACTAATTGATTTAGAATTTGAAAAAGCCAGTAGTATCCAATATTTTGAGATGGGCTTTTACCAAAACACACCTTCATGGGTTATTCTTCCTAAGCAAATAGAAATTTACCTTTCAGAAAACGGTACAGACTACCAAATATTTCAAGTGTTAAAGCACGAAATTCCTCTTAATTCCGACCAGGTAATTAAGCATAGCTTTGTTCATAAATTTGTTAAAAAGAAAATAAAGTTCATAAGAGTAAAGGCAGTTTATGCCGGACCATTACCAGAAAAACATCCAGGAGCTGGGAGCCCATCTATGATGTTTGCAGACGAAATTATATTGAGATAAGTTTAGGATTTTCTAACCAAACGAGCCATAAAAAACCCATCGAAACCCGATTCGCTTGGCAAAACACTTTTAGCTTCCTCTAATTCGAAATTAGCATTATTAGATAAAAACTTATCAACCTGTAATTGATTTTCCGAAGGAAGAATACTGCACGTTGCATAAACCAATTTTCCACCCACCTTAACAATCTTAGAATACTCCTGTAAAATACTTTGTTGCTCTTCCCTTACTTTATTTACAAATTCGATACTAAGCTTCCATTTAGCATCTGGATTTCTTTTTATAACCCCCAAACCACTGCAAGGAACATCAAGTAATAAACGATCTGCTGTATCGTATAATTTTTTTATTGTTTTTGGTCCCTCAATTAAACGAGTATCCAAATTACTAACACCTGCCCTTCTAGCTCTTTTTTTAGCCTCATCAAGTTTCCATTGTTCAGTATCTAAACTTAAAATTCGTCCTTTGTTTAAGCTTAAAGCTGCTAGGTGTAACGACTTTCCTCCTGCACCTGCGCATGCATCAATTACGCGCATTCCGGGTTCTAATTGTAAGAACTCTGCTACCAATTGAGAAGAGGCATCTTGCACTTCAAAATAGCCCGATTTAAACTCAGGAGTAATAAACAAATTCTGACGTTGCTTAAGTAGAAGCGCATCTTTACAACCTGTTACAGGCATGGTAATGATTCCCTTTTCTTGCAGGCTTTTTGCTAAATCAGCTTTACTAATTTTTAAGGTATTTACACGCAAAACCACTGGAGCCGATTCATTAAGGGCTTCAACCTCTTTATTCCATTGTTTTCCTAGCTCACTATAACCTAAATCATCTAACCAATCTGGTAATGAATGCGCAATTTTTCTTTGCGTTTTTAGCTGCTTATAATTATGATGAATTTTCTTTTCATCCACATTTTTAAACTCTTCCCATTTAGGTAAAGCAACACCCTTAAGCACTTGCCAAGTGCCAAATAAAGTATATAAATTGGTTTCGTTTAACTCATGCGTTTCCAACTCGGCAACAGTTCGAATTAATCGCCAATACCTAACCATATCATAGGTATTTTCTGCAATAAAAGCTCTATCCCTTGCTCCCCATAAATTATTAGAACGAAGTATTTTTTCTAGGGCCTTATCGGCATATCTACCTTCCTCAAAAATCGAATATATTGCTCTGTTTACTGCTTTTAACAGGTTTAAATGAAACTTCATATTTTAAATGTACGCATTAATAAAGCCCCAAAGGTAAGGTATTTATCTGGCTTAAAGACTAATTTATATCCTTTAATATTCTGTACTCTGCCGGAAAGTAGTTATTTACTCGATTAGGTAATACCTTCATCCAACCCAAACTCAATCCTTTGTAACAGGCCAAATTCCAACCAATATTCCAAGCTGTATTAGGGCTTATATTGCCCTTTTTAAGATAGGTTTGTGCCTCTTCTAAACTCAATTCAACTTTAGAAAGTTGCGGATTAACATGAACAGATAATGCCAATGAATGCTCTGGTATTAGCTGCATTTTTTTATCCAATTTCCCTAGACAAATACCTGCATATTTCAAGTATAACGCATCACGCAAATGCTCGTAAACAGCCATTTTTTCTTTTAGAAAGGCAAACACAAAATCGTTTTCAATAAAATAATCAAACAGATTTGGTTCAGCCAGAAACGAATGAATTTCTGGTAAATGCTTTTTAGAGGCAAAGGTTAATTTGGCTGAACCTACTCGTTTTTTAGCATGGTTTACCTCCTCAGGTTTTTGAAGGATAGCAGCAAATAAACCTTCGCCTTTTACTTTATGTGGAAGAAATTTAAACTGGTAAAAATCTTCTGTATAAACAGGCCAATTTTCTGGAACCGTAACAGGAAATGGCTTTAATTTATATTGTTCCTGAAGCATGGATACCTGGTTTTCATTCTCAAAAACATTGAATGTGCAGGTTGAATAAATAATAAATCCACCCGGTTTTAAACATGGTAAAATATCGTGTAAGATGCGAGCCTGACGAGCTTCACACAAATGCACATGCTCTAAACTCCATTCATTTATCGCCAACGGATCCCTACGCCAAAGCCCCTCTCCGCTGCATGGGGCATCCACCACAATCAAATCAAACAACTCACCTAACTTCTGAAAATGCTTTGGGTCGTTATTACTTACCACACAATTAGCCCGTCCCCAACGTATTAAATTTTCTTGCAATACACCTACTCTACTTTTAATTATCTCATTCGAAACCAATATCGAATCTTCATCTAAAGCATCTAATAAAGTAGTGCTCTTCCCCCCTGGAGCAGCACATAAATCTAAGGCTATTATCCCCTTTTTGTCTTTAGTTATGGCCTGAACCAACGCTGATAAAAACATACTTGAGCTCTCTTGAACATAATATGCTCCAGCATGAAATAACGGATCTTCAATAAATGAAGGTCGCTCAGTTAAAATTCTACCCTCCGAACACCACGGCACTATTTCATCATTTGAAAACACATTTGACGACTTTGACTTATTGAGTCGAACAGAGGTATAGGTTTCATTATTTAAGGCATCAAAAAAATATCCTGCCTCTTTTGGGTAAAGCGACAGGATATGCTGTTTAAAATCTTCTGGCAATGGTATCATTGCCAACAAATTTAAAAGGTCTTAGCCAGAAATTTCTCAAAATCTTCTTTAAGTTCTTTATAAATCTTTAAGAAGGTATCGTGTTGATCTATTAAAGTTGAAGGAACTTCAATTTTACGATGGTCGCTAGCCACAGGATTGCTTACTACATTATCTGTAATTACATTATCAAATTGCTTAAACTCATGACGTAAAATATCAACTACCTCGTTCTGACGGATAAACTGGTTTTGAAAGTGTTCTACTTCTGCCAATACTTCAGGCTTATTATTACTCTTAACAACCTCTTCTAATCTATTCTGAAAGGTTTTAAGTTCATCTTTGTAGAAGGCTAATTCCTTAACCCATTCAATCATCTTGGCATGTGCCTCTGTTAAATACGCTTTGTTTTCCATACTATTCATTTTTTAATGTGGTTTATTTTCTACATCAAAAGTAGTGTTCAAGCAATATTTAAGAAATGACGTATATCATAAAACTAGCTGTTAAAAATCAAATTACTTAAAAATATGTTAATAATGCTTTAGTCTTGTGCGATTGGCACGAAAATAGTTAATTTCACAGCGGAAAAAGTTAATTACACAACATGAAAAAGAATACATTTTTTGTTTTAATCCTATTATTTTTCGGCTTCACCAGCTTGGCTAAAGATGCATATAACATCAGTATTACCATCAAAGGTGCGCCAGAAACCAAGTTTTTCTTGGGATATTATTTTGGCGATAAACAATATTTACGAGACAGCGCCATTACAGATAAAAATGGAAAAATGGTTTTTAAAGGTGATAAACCTCTAGAAGGTGGAGTGTATTTAATTGCCACATCAGAGAAAGCTTTGTTATTTGATTTTATTGTTAGCGAAATGTTTTTTAGTTTGGAAACAGAGCTTAACAATATTGTACCAGGTATGAAAATCAAAAATTCAGCCGAAAATGATATCTTTTTTCAATACACCCAATATACGCACAAAATTGGAAAAGACGCTGGTAATATTGAGGAAGATTTAAAGAAAGCAAGAGAAGCAAACGATACTGCACTTACCAGAAAACTTACAGAGCAGTACCGTAAAATCAACATGGATTTATACGAATATCGTCAAGGAGTGCAATCGAAACACCCTAATTCGCTTTTAGCAAAAATCTTTAAAATGATGACGGAAGTTCAAGTTCCAGATGCACCAAGAAATGACAAAGGCGAAATTATCGATAGCAATTTTCAGTTCAACTACTACTATCAGCACTATTTTGATAATATGGATTTGAGCGATGAAAGAATCGTTAGAACTCCAGTATTTCATGGAAAATTTGAGAGCTTTATTTTAAAACTTACTCCACAAATTCCTGATAGTATTATTAAATCGGCTGATATTGCCTTAGCCAAAGCCACAGGCAAAGAAAATTTCAAATACATGTTATTCTGGATTACCAACCATTATGAAACCTCATCTTATATGGGAATGGATAAGGTATTTGTGCACATGGTAGACCAATATTATGCTAAAGGAAAAGCATTTTGGATAGACGAAACCTTACTCTTTAAAATGAAAGACAGAGCCGACCAATTACGTAATAACTTAATTGGTTTGAGAGGTCAGAATTTAACTATGTTAGATACCAATCATGTATATCATAGCCTATATAATGTAAAGGCAAATTATACTTTATTAATATTCTTCGATGCCAATTGCGGCAAGTGTAAAGAAGAAATGCCTAAGCTTAAAAAATTGTATGATGAACTTAATGTAAAACCAACAGTTTCGGGTAAAAAATATTTCGATGTATTTGCGGTAAGCTTAACACCAGATGCCAAAGAATGGCAAAAATACATGCGCGAACAAAAGTTTAAATGGCTAAATGTATATGATCCAAACAATGAAACTAATTTCAGAAAACTGTATGATATTTACAGTACACCAGTGCTTTATTTAATGGATGAAAACAAAAAGATTATTGCCAAAAGATTAAACGTAGAACAGGTTAAAGAATTTATTCAAGACCAAGAAAAGAAAAATAGCATTAAGTAATATATAAATGAAAGTTGACATACTCGTTTTTGCTGCCCATCCAGATGATGCAGAATTATCATGCAGCGGAACTATTCTCGCTCATAAAGCTTTAGGCAAATCTGTTGCCTTAGTAGACTTAACCAAAGGAGAACTAGGTACCAGAGGAAATGCAGAGCTAAGAATGCAAGAGGCAGCAGAAGCCAGTAAAATTCTAGGAATAGACTATAGAGAAAACCTTGGCTTTAGAGATGGTTTTTTCGTGAAAAATGAAGAACTTGAACTCAAAATAATTCAGGCTATTAGAAAATATCAGCCAGAAATTGTGCTAGCTAATGCATTATCAGACCGACATATAGATCATGGAAGAGCAGCAGATTTGGTGCACGATTCATGTTTTTTGTCGGGACTAACAAAAATCCATACAGAATATAACTCGGTGCCCCAAAAAGCTTGGCGACCAAAAAAAGTATATCATTACATACAAGACCAGCTTAGCCATCCAGACATTGTGTTTGATATCAGTGATTTTTTTGACCAAAAAATGGAAAGCATATTGGCTTTTAAATCCCAATTTTTCGATCCTAATTCAGATGAACCCAATACACCCATTTCAGGTCCAGATTTCTTAGATTTTATTAAAGGCAGAGCAGTTGAATTTGGAAGAAGAATTGGAGTAAAATATGGAGAAGGTTTTCAAATAAGAGGCGGCAGCATAGGAAGCAATAACTTACTTCAGCAACTCTAAAAATTGGCAATGTAGAATGCCTTCATTTTAGCAATAATCTGTTTAAATAGATTTGGCATTTTTAAGTTTATAGACTCATCAAATTTATTTCCCATTTGGAGCATTTCTTTATACAAAAACGATGAAGGAATGCCCCACTTTTGGGCAAAGGTTTTTCTTCCGTTATTTCTAACAACACGGCCTGTTGACTTACATTTAAAATGATACACTAAACTACTACCAATTCCCCTAAAATCGCGCACTCCCAGTTCCCATAACTTCATAGCAAAATCTGGATCAGAATAAAAACCAGGAGAATACGTAACATCATATCCATTTGCTTTATCCCACAACTCACGATGTACTAAACTTGGTGGCCAACAAGAGCCTAACCAATCATATTTTGAATGGGATTGTGCAAAGTCTAAAAATCCATTTTCATCGAAACTATCATAGCTTCTGCCAAAATCAAATGGTGCCAAAATAGCTTTATTACCACTATCCTCAAACTCAACCATAGTGGCAGAGTAGTAAAACAAATTATCCTTACGCTTTTCTACCGCTTCAGCCAAATACTTATCCCAGTTTTTAGCCACATACATATCATCATTTACATATAATATATAATCGGTTCGAACCAAATCTGACATGGCATTTAAAGCGTAACAAACTCCTACATTTTCATTCGAAAAACAATAAGAATAATCCTGACTTTTTACCCAATCTAAGGTGTTATCAAGCCCCTCATTTACATGAATGATAATTTGATGTTTGTAGAAACTATTCTTCTCTATGCTTGCTATACAAAGTTTAAGGTAATCTATATTATTCCATGTTGGAATTAAAATACTAAACTTAGATTCGGGATGATAATCCTTGAAAACAGCCTCAATATGCGGCATAGATAAATTTAATTAATTTTTAGCCTCGGTAGTTGGAGGGTTAACAATACCAAAGTAAACAAAAACACGCATCATTGATTTTCCTATGCCTAATTCCTCGGCAGATTGTGGATCTAATAATACCACTACATCATCTGGAGTACCTTTTGGTAATGGACCTATAACACGTGCAAAATGCTCCTTAAAATTATCTCTGTTTACAATGTATACAAATCGGCCTTTTTCAGCTGCATTCGTATACACTCCGCGGGTAAACGACTGCTTTTCGATATACTTAGCTAAACCCGCTACCTTTTCTAACCCTACAATATCCTCAGAAGAAGTTGATTTCTTTTGCATCGTTTGAGGCAATGTTCTAACATAAGGTGAAACATCTGCTCGCTTTGAGTTAATAACCAACTCTTGTCCGGCCCTAACTCTATAAGTTAGTAATCCATTCCAATTAATAATATCTGTTACCCTAACTTTATATTTTTTGGCAATACCTTGCAAGGTTTCATCCTTCCTAACCACATGTGTTTTTTGCACATCACCAACTCCAGCACTTTGATTGGTTGATGGAACCTCTATGGCATTTTCTTCAGCAGTTAATGTAGAAAATAAATCATAACTGTAATCCGTTTCTGTATAATCAAAAACCCTATAAGCAACACCTTTCGGATGAATGTAATTACTATCCATCATTCGCAACATATCCATCTTTCTGCGCTTCTTTAAATCAGCCATCATAAGCGAATCTTGGTTTACTACAACCTCCGCTTTTTTGCTTTCCATTTTGGCTGCAAGCGGACTATTTGCAGTAGTTTTTGGTTCTTGTTTTGGCTCAGAAACTAATCCAGAGGATGCTAGTTTTTTCTCTAATTTAGACTTTTCATTCACACTAGTTTCCTTAAGTGAATCAGGATTTTCTATCGTTTTAGATTCATTGATTTTAGCAATTACTACTTCCTTCTTTTCCTTTACTTTGGACTTTAATGTTGCATTAGCCAATTTTGCACTATCAGAATCTATAGTAGACACCACTTGTGGTTTATCTATCTTGTTAGTTTCAGCTACAGGAGTTTTGGGTTCAGAACTAACTTTTGCCGTTTGAGTTTTAACTTTCTCATTTGGAATTTTCACCTTCTGACCTTCTTTTAAATTATAGTTCTTTAATTGGTTCAGTTCTATAATAGCTTCTGGTTCAACCGAAAATGCTGCGGCAAGTTGGTTTACCGTTTGCGGACTAGCCACCACATAAATTTTATATTCCTTAGAATTTAATTCTTCCTTGCTTGGTAAAGTTGGAACCTCAATAGGATCCTCGCCAATAGCACTTGATTTGACTTCCTTTTTCTCTGCAATAACTGTGGCAGGTGGTGGTAATGTTTTAGCTAAAGGTAATTTTGAAGGGGTTAAAGATTGAACTGGAGGCACTGTTACTGCTCCATATTTTGTTTCATTGATGGGGATTTTAAGAATTTGTCCAGGATAAATTTTATCTGCCACTAAAGGATTATTACTCAAAATTTCGGCTTCACTAACAGAATATTTGCTAGCCAAGTTTGGCAAGGCATCTCCTTTTATTACCCGGTGAACTATGAATTTTTTGGCACCGCGCATCTCCAAACGTATAGAATCTGTAGGGTGAACAAAAGCCCAAACCCCTATGGATATTAAGTTTAGATAGAGTATTGTTAAAAACTTTTTGAGCATGCCTAAAAAATTAAAAATCAAAAGTAATTATAAATTACAGGCTTAGCGAAACCTTTTATTAAAAGCCCATGTGCGAAACCCTGTTTTCTATACACTTACTTAACTTTATCTGCCACAATACAACTCCAAGCATACGGCTTATCGTTAAAAAGAGCTTTGGTTCCTTGCCATGTTGATTTAAATAATTCGGAAAATCTATACTTGTTTAAATACTCCTCACTCTCCCAATAACTGTAGGTTAAATACACATTTTCTAAATGTGCATCTCTTAACAATATTAATCCTTCACATCCTTCAAATGAAGCAATTTTATGCTTTACACTCTCAAATAATTCAAGAAACTCTGACACTTTTGAAGGCTCAAAGCTCATTCTAACTATTCTATTAATCATTTTTCAAAAGTAAACTTTCTTTTAAAAAACACAGCTTTCAGGTAAAAGTTAAGAGATTCTTCGCTATCGCTCAGAAAGACGTTCTAATCTTATGTTTTACTGCAAGAATCTTTGAGGCAGCTTCGCTGCCTCAAAGATTCTTGCCCCTTAGTTTTGATTTATGGTCCTTCTGAGCGCAACGCAGTGGAGCGAAGAATCTCTTTTGTCGAAATTAGATTTTGTAATTTTTAAAAACTTTACTTTAAATTTTAAAACACTAAAAAACAATAACTTAACACTTATTAAGGTATTTTGTATTGCATAGTACTAAACAATATTTAGTTTTGTGCCATACTTTGAACCTTGTTATAAATAAAGCATGGATTTAGAAAACAGAAAAGCGCAATTAAAAAAAGGCATTTTAGAATATTGTATTTTATCAATCATTAGCAGAGGCGAAGCTTATGCTAGTGATATTATAGAGGAAATGAAAGAGGCCAAATTATTAGTGGTTGAGGGTACATTATATCCTTTATTGAGCAGACTAAAAAACGAAGGACTTCTGCAATATAATTGGGTAGAAAGCAAAAGTGGTCCACCCAGAAAATATTACCAATTAAGCGATGAAGGTGCAAAATTTTTAAAGGAGCTTGCCATAACGTGGCAAGAATTAGTACTAGCAGTAAATTTAATAACCAACGAAAACAATAAATAAAACACATGGAAAAAGTATTTCAAATTCACCTAGCGGGATTGCTCTTTACCATTGAAGAGGAAGCTTATCATCAGTTAAAATCTTACTTAGATAAATTGCATACGCATTTTTCTAATAATGCTGATATTGTTCAGGATATTGAGTCGCGCATGGCAGAATTGTTGCAAAGGCGATTAGATGCATCAAAAATTACCATTCAGAAAAAAGATGTATTGGAGGTCATAGAAATATTAGGTCATATCAACCAAATGGATGAACACGGCGAGCCACAAACTAGTTCTGAACCAAAACCAAGTTATCAAAAACCTACCCATCATAGATTGCGCCGTAATCCAGATGATCAAAATTTAGGTGGAGTATGCTCTGGAATTGCCTCCTTCTTTGATGTTGACCCAGTATTAATTCGCGTAATTTTTGTATTACTTCTCGTTGCTTATGGCTCAGGCATTCTGTTTTATTTAATCCTTTGGGTAGTATTACCAGAAGCCAAAGGAGACGACTTAGTATACATGAGAGAGCAAAAGGTTAATAAACTTAAGAAGCTTTTTCGCGATTCTGAAAATAGAGTTATTGGTGGTGTTTCGGCTGGTTTGGCCGCATATTTCGGACTAGATAGAGCCTGGATTAGATTAGCATTTGTTATCTCAGTATTCTTATTTGGAACCGGTTTCTGGGTATATATCGTGCTATGGATTATTGTTCCAAAAGCTATTACAGCTAGTGAAAAATTATTAATGCGTGGCGAAAGTATTGATATCAATAGTATCAAAAATGAATTCTTAAATAGCTCGGCCGGTAATAAAATGAATAGCATCGCTCAACATGGCAGTAGCATAATCAGCAAAATAGTTAGCGGATTCTTTAAATTCGTTGCCGGTATTGCTGCTTTGGTTTTATTTACAGCCGTTATTGGCATTTCAATTGCCATGGTTGCGGTGTTCTTAAACCTGAACCAAACCCATTTTCTAAACGATTTAATTGCATTTACCATTCACCAACCTGAAACCATTTGGGCAGCAAAAATTGGGGTGCTATTAGTTTTATTAGCTCCTTTACTTGCTCTTTTAGTTGCAGTTATTAGGGTATTATTTCATTTGCCATTATTAAACAAAACGTGGTTCCTATCACTAGGCGGATTATTTGTAATAGGTGTAGTAAGCTTAGCCTATGCCGGAATTAATTTCGGTAATCAAATTAAGTATACTGAAAGTAGGCAACAAATTATAAAAACCAGCTCTTATGATACTTTGTATTTTAACGGACAAGAAATGCCATATGATGAAATAGACAATGAAAGCAATGAAGCTGGTGAAATGGCCTTTAGAGACAAAGGAATTTTAATGGGAACTAAAGCATTCTTTTTAGAAATAGACCAGATTAATTTCAAACAAAGTAAAACAGATAGTATTGCCATTAAAATAGTGAAGCGTGCTAATGGAAAAAATAAACAGGACGCCAGAGAGAATATAGAAATGATTCAATACGCTCCTACTATCAACTTAAATCAAATTACCCTTCCATCCTACTTTAGCTTAGCCAAAGATCAAAAATTCTCTTGGCAAGAAGTTGAAATCACCGTTTGGGTTCCAGAGAACAAAATTATGATCATCAACCCATCGGTAAGAGAATATATGAACGAAGAAAAACTAGAAGAGGCAGATGGCACCATGTACCAATTTCAAAAGGGTAAACTCGTTTGTATAGATTGCGCCGTAGATGAAACAGAAATATGGGAAGAAAACGAAATCGACACTAATATTAACCTCAGCATTAAAATCAACAAAGAAGGAGTGAAGATTGATATGTAGAACTCGCAGAATTTTAAACATAAAAAAAGCCACTAAAATTAGTGGCTTTTTTTGTGATCCCGCTGGGACTCGAACCCAGGACCCCTACATTAAAAGTGTAATGCTCTACCAGCTGAGCTACGGAATCGTTTTCGTTATTGTTAGCTTCGTTGCTGACGTCTAACGGGGTGCAAAGATATACTTCTGACCTTATCTCGCAAACCTTTTTGAATTTATTTTCAACTTATTTCTTAGCGTACTGAAAACCAAGTTGTATATTTTAATTTTTTGCTCGATTAATTAATTCCTCGCCAAAAGATTCAGCTAATTCATCGAGGGTAAAGGCTTCATTTAGGCTAAAATTCCCAATATTTGTTCTACATAAGCTCTCCAAATAAGCTCCATTATTGAGCAATTTTCCAAAATCTCTGGCTAAAGAACGTATATAGGTTCCCTTGCTGCAGGTGATTTTAAAATACACCAGTGGCAACTCTATGCTGGTAATTTCAAACTCATGAACCATAACTTTACGAGATGGCAACTCCATTTCTACACCAGCTCTAGCAAACTCATAAGCGCGTTTACCATCTTTTTGAATAGCCGAAAATAATGGTGGCACCTGATCTAATTCACCACTTAATTTATTAGCAGCATCGTAAATCATTTCAGCTGTAATAGTATCTATTGAGAAACTTTCGGTAACTTCTGTTTCTTTATCAAAACTGGGCCTAAATGCACCTAAAAAGAAACTTCCGGTATATGTTTTTGGCAGTCCCATATACTGTTCAATATTCTTAGTTTCTTTTCCAATACATATTATAAGTAATCCAGTTGCAAGAGGGTCTAACGTGCCGGCATGACCAACCTTCACCTTTCTTTTAATGCCATCTTTGGGCTTAGGCATTTTGCTTAATTTACGAAGTATGAGCCTTTGAATCTTCTTTGTAACGTCGAAGCTTGTCCAGGTATAAGGCTTGTAAACTCGCAGTACCGAGCCTTTCTCTAAATCCAATAAGTCTTTCAAAAAAATTATATTATCTGTAGGTTGAAACCCATGAAATGCAATACCAATATCACTAAGCCAACAATAATTCTATACCAACCAAATACCTTAAATCCATTTTTTGTAAGAAAACTAATAAAGCTTTTAATGGCAATCATAGCCACAATAAACGCTACTATGTTTCCAATAATTAAAACGGTAATATTAGAAGAAGCCTCTGGCGAGCTAAATCCTCCGTCTAAATAGAACTTTAACATCTTGTATGCAGTGGCAGCAAACATCGTTGGAACAGCTAAGAAAAAAGAAAATTCAGCTGCATTTTTACGGTTCAACTTTTGGCTCAAACCGCCAATAATTGTAGCTGCCGAGCGAGATACACCCGGAATCATGGCTAGTACTTGAAAGAACCCAATGCTCAATGCTTTTTTGTAGTTTATATCCTCTGATTCTTGCTCATTTTTGGCGAACCAATTATCCACAAACAACAAAATAATTCCTCCTAATAACAAGGAAACAGCCACTACAATAATGTTTTCTAACATGGCGTCTATAAAGTCGTTGAAAAGGAAACCGAGCACTGCTGCCGGTATAAAGGCAACTATTAACTTATAATAAAAATCTAAGGATTGAAGAAATCTCTTCCAATACAAAACAATTACGGATAAAATAGCTCCAAATTGAATGGCTACCGTAAACATTTTAACAAAATCACTGCTTGCAATACCCATAATAGAGGAAGCTATAATCATGTGCCCAGTTGAAGAAACTGGAAGATACTCTGTAATACCTTCTACAATAGCAAGTACAACAGCCTGAAAAATATCCATATTATTTTGATTTGCGCATGATGGCAAAAATGCCAACTACAAAACCTACTAGAACCACAATAGGTGCTAGAGTTAATTTTCTAAAATCAAAAATATCCTCTGAACCAACCATTAGTGCAAAACCAATGAAAACAATGGCAACAGATGCAATCATTAACAGGTAATTTTCTTTTGAAAATACAAAATTCTTAGTTGTTTGTACTTCTTTTTTTGCGCTCAATCTATCTTTACTCATGCCTGCAATATTCAAATAATCTTTTAAAATTAAAAATATTTAATCAATCTGCTTTAATACAAATCTTCTAGCTTTTTATATAAGTACTTTCTGGTGGTAAAAAAACTACTACTTATGCTTATTAGTAGTCCAAGTATTAACAAACCCACATACAATAACATCAATGAATCTGTTCTATTAAAGCCTGCCCATTCCGGAAAAAACTGTGGTAAAAACTGGTTTAAGTTTACCAATAAAATAAGGGCTATTATCCAACCCCATATTCCGTTTTTTATTCCTTGCCAAACAAAAGGCCTTATAATAAACCAAGGCTTGGCCCCTACCAATTGCATACTTTTTATGATAAATCGTTGTGCATATAGGTTTAATCTAACCGTGTTATATATTAAAACCACAGCTATGATTCCGAAGATAGACGCTAAAATAACAAATATTAATGCTATATTTTTCACGTTCTTTTGAGCCATTTCAAAAGCATTTCTGTGATAACTAACCTCACTTACTTTCTCTTTAGTTTTAAGCATTTGCTCAATTTTCATTAGATTTTCAGGGGTATTATAGGCTTGGTTCAGCCTAATTTGAAAAGATGCCATTAGCGGGTTGAACCCAAGAAAATTTACAAAATCTTGCCCAAGTTCGTTGCTAAATTCTGAAGCAGCTTGTTCTTTGGAAACATATTGAATACTCTTTAAAAATGGCTCGTTGGCAATAGAACTTCTTACAGCTTCAATTTCTTCTGGCATAGCATCTGAATGAAAAAACACCTGCAAAACCATGTTTTCTTTTAGGTAGGTTTCTATGTTCTGACTGGCAATAACAAGAAAGCCAAACAAGCCTAACATTAACAATACCATTGAAATGCTAACCACTGAAAAAGCATAGCTAAACTTTTTCTTTCTTTTTATATTGGTGCTCAAAATAGTTTAAATTTAAAGTACAAATTTATAAAGGAAATCACCGCTTGCAACATAATTTAAACCACAACTTTGGAAAAGCATGGCAAGCCGTCTATTTTTGCAGACTTTTAAAAATAGAGTATCCTACAAATATTGCTTTTATTTGTTGGCAGAACCTGAATTAAATTATGAGAGACTATAAACACAAAGAAATTGAAGCCAAGTGGCAGAATTATTGGCAAAAAAATAAAATATATAAAGTTCAAGAAGATCCTTCCAAACCAAAATATTATGTATTGGACATGTTTCCGTACCCAAGTGGCGCCGGACTTCATGTTGGTCACCCATTAGGTTATATTGCCAGCGATATTTACAGTAGATTTAAACGTTTAAAAGGGTATAACGTTTTACATTCGATGGGATACGATGCCTTTGGTTTACCTGCAGAGCAATATGCCATTCAAACAGGTCAGCACCCTGCTATTACTACAGCCAAAAATATAGAAAGATACCGCGAGCAGCTAGATAAAATTGGCTTTAGCTACGATTGGGATCGACAAGTAAAAACCTCTGATCCTTCATATTATAAATGGACACAGTGGATTTTTTTAAAGTTGTTTAATAGTTGGTATAATCCAATTAGCAATAAAGCCGAACCTATCGAATCTCTTATTCATTTGTTTGAAAATGAAGGTTTCAAAGGGGTTGATGATAGTATATTAACGGGAGGCATTGAATTTGATTTCCCATCGTTTACCGCTCAACAATGGCAAGAATTTTCGGAGGAAATAAAACAAAAGATATTACTTGGATTTAGATTAGCATACCTAAGTGAGGCTTATGTAAATTGGTGTCCTGCCATGGGAACAGTGCTTAGCAACGACGAGGTAAAAGATGGAGTAAGTGAGCGCGGTGGATTTCCGGTTGAACGCAAAAAGATGAATCAATGGAGCTTACGTATAACAGCTTATGCCGAAAGATTACTTCAAGATTTAGAAACTATTGATTGGACACCTAGTTTAAAAGAATCCCAAAGAAACTGGATAGGCAAATCGCAAGGAGCTAGTTTGCATTTTAAAGTGCAAGACCAGCTTTTTGATATTGAAGTTTTTACCACTAGACCAGATACGCTATTTGGGGTAAGCTTCTTAGCCATCGCTCCAGAGCATGAAATGTTGAAAGAAATTATTACTCCTGAGAGATTAGACGAAGTAATGAGCTATGTGGAAGCCGCCAAAAACAGAAGCGAACGTGATAGGCAATCTGATATTAAACGTATCAGCGGAGAGTTTACTGGAGCTTATGCTGTGCATCCTTTTACCGGAAATGAAATTCCAATTTGGGTAGCAGATTATGTTCTTGGAGGATACGGAACAGGTGCCGTTATGGGTGTTCCGGCTCACGATGCTCGCGACTTTGGTTTTGCCAAACATTTTAATTTACCTATCCTTCAAGTGATAGAAGGTACTACCAAACATAATTACAACGAATCGGCATTTGAAGCCAAAGAAGGAAATTGCATAAACTCCGGCTTCTTAAATGGATTAGGTGTTAAAAAAGCTATCAAAAGAGCTATTCAAGAGATTGAAGAACGCGGATTTGGTAAAGGTAAAACCAATTTTAGATTGAGAGATGCGATTTTTGGTCGCCAACGTTATTGGGGTGAACCTATTCCTATTTATTACAAAAATGGTATTCCTTATCCTGTAGAAGAACAAGATCTTCCAATTATTTTACCAGAAATTGAAACCTTCTTACCAACAGAATCAGGCGAACCTCCGCTAGGCAGAGCTAAAGATTGGAAATATAAAGGAGAGTATGATTTTGAATTATCTACTATGCCTGGTTGGGCCGGAAGTAGCTGGTATTTCCTTAGGTATATGGATGCTAATAATACCAATGGCATTGCCAGCCAAGATGCATTAAACTACTGGAAACAGGTAGATTTATATTTAGGTGGTAGTGAACATGCAACCGGACATTTACTCTATGTTAGATTCTGGACAAAGTTCTTATATGACTTAGGATTAATCCCAGAAAATGAACCAGCCAAAAAGCTTATCAATCAAGGGATGATTCAGGGTAGAAGTAATTTTGTTTTTAGAGTAGATTGTTACAGAAGTGAAGAAAAAGTATTGAGCTTTTTTGTTTCTAAATCATACTTAGATGAATCGGAAAAAATAAAAAATATACCTCAAGTTTTTGAACAGTTTAACGCGCAAAATAATCAACAAAGTGGATTCGATTACAGTAAAATAAATGTTGTAAAGCTAAATGTAGATGTAAACATTGTTGAGAATGACGTGCTGGATATAAATGCATTTAGAAATTGGAGAGACGATTTTAAAGATGCCATGTTTGTGTTAGAAGATAACAAATATGTATGCTCTTGGGAAATCGAGAAAATGTCGAAATCTAAGTGGAATGTGGTAACTCCTGATTTTATAATCGACCAATATGGTGCAGATACACTGCGTTTGTATGAAATGTTCCTGGGGCCTCTAGAACAAAGTAAACCTTGGAATACTCAAGGTATTGAAGGGGTTCATAGGTTTTTAAAGAAACTATGGCGATTATTCTTTGATGCTAATGGGGAAGTAAATTTAGATAAGAATGAACCTAGTAAAGAGGCGTTAAAATCTTTGCATAAAGCCATTAAAAAGGCACAAGAGGATATTGAAAACTTCTCCTTTAATACTAGTGTAAGTACTTTCATGATTTGTGTAAATGAACTAACCGAAATTAAATGCAATAATTATCAAATCTTAAAAGACTTTGTTATTATCTTATCTCCATACGCTCCTCATATTTGTGAGGAACTATGGGAGGTTTTGGGAGAAAAAGAAAGTATTTGTTTGGCACAGTTCCCTCAGTTTAATCCTGAGTATCTAGTAGAATCTAGCTTTAATTACCCAGTTTCTATCAATGGTAAACACCGTACCAATATTGAGTTTAACCTCGATGCTACTCAAGAATATATTGATGAAACCGTTCTTAAAAACGAAATTATCCTTAAATGGTTGGAAGGAAAAGCTCCTAAAAAAATCATTTTAGTGAAAGGCAAAATCATAAATATTGTTGCCTAATACTAAATGGAGGCAAGATTAAAATAAATATCTTGCCTCCATTTTCCCTGTATGTATAATCGGAATCTCTCCCGATTTTCTACCTTCATAATTGAAGTTAATCTGCAAATTTTGTCCAATCCTCTGTTGCCATTGAAAGCTCAGGATTTGATTATTACCTTTGCTTAAGCCCTGCAACATATCATACGCTAAAGGCGAATTTAAATTGCCATTAAACTCAACCTGGAATAAACTGTATTTGGCAGTTACAACCCCTATTTTAGGAAACGAATAACGTAGTTCAACTCCTCCTTGTTGTAACTTGCTTTGTTCGCCTCCAAGTTCTGGAATGTTAAATGATTCAATATAATTATAATCCAAACTTACTCGCCATATTTGCTGAAATTGATAGCTAATTTTGGGCTTATATTCATTAAAATTATACCTAAAATCGTTTGAGCTAAAAAACTCCGAACTCGTTCTTTTCTGACCAAAAATATAATTACCAGTTAAAGTCCAATTGGCATTCCAAGAATACCTTGCTCCAAAATTGTAATCCATCTTATCTCTCGATTCATATCCATTGGTTTGAAATGCCTTAGAACGCTGATTTGAATAGGTAAAGTCAAATCCATATTTTGGATCGTTTCTATTAAAAAACAAGGTGTTTCTTACTAAAGATGATAAGCTTACTATACTTGTATCTAACCAATTCCAATTAATCAAAGGATTAAACTCTTTAGTACTTAATTTGCGTTCTAATCTGAGTGCTGCCTGATTACTAAATTTATTCACAAATCCTTTAAAACCAGAGTACCGTTTAGCACTAAATCCGTTAATCGTAAAAGTCTGACTAAACTGTGTACTTTGAATGCTAATTAAACTCGTTGTTGGCAAAAAAACTTTAATATAGTTGGCTAAATTCCTATCTGCAAAGGATGCTATTTGAAATTCATTTAATTGCTTTAAACCATCGCCGTTAAAGTCTTTCCAAACGTAAAATCCCTGACCAATTGGAACCTCTACATATTGAAAATCTCTTCTTAACTCGTTTCCAGAACCTAGCTGTAAATAGGTATTGGCAGTAATTAATCTTTTAAAAAATGAATAATCATAGGTAATACGTGCCAACAAAATTCTCTCAGGCTTCACCCCTGCTTTTGAACTATCTAATAACTGAAAATCTCTAAATGAAAAATCAATATTTAGTTTATTAAAATTCTTCTGAAACACATTCAACCCAAGCTTTAATTCTTTGGCCAAGCTTTGATCCTCAAATCTATCTGCCATTGGCAATTGATCGTAACGTACATTAGCCTCTGCATAGTAACTTATATGCGAACTATCTTTACTTCTAAACAATAATGAATATTTTTGAAACGCATAACTTCCACTCAATAAAGTATCGTTACCTCTTTTAAAATTACTTTCTTCGGTTTGCCAAGTTAAACCAATTAATAGCCATTTAACATCCCTAGTATAGGTGCTCTGCAAATTCCTTACTTCGGTTTGAACCGATGTATTTAAAAGCAATTCAGCTCGTTTACCTGTTAACCATTCCACTTGTGTTTGCAATCTATTCTTTTCATTTTTCACATCCACTTGCAAGTTTTGGTTCAGCCCGGAAAAGGAATTTGTGTTTTTATTATAATATGAAAATTGATAGTTTATAAATCCATTTTTAGGACTAACGTAACCTAATTTCCATTGTAAAATATGTTCTTTATTGCCAGTATCAGAAGCAGATTCGTTGGATAATTGTCGGTTCCAAATTCTATTAAACTCCACATTTCTATAGCGCTCAACATATCTAAAACGTTGGCTGGTAAACTCATAATTTACAAATGATTGTATCTTAGAACCTTTATTTCCTACTACTAATTCATTGGTAGAACCAAGTAAAACAGCATAACCTGCATCGTCTTTTTTATCTAGCTCGCTAAATAAATTTTTATCAAGGCTACTGCGAGAGAATTCTACTTTTAGTTCTTGTCCTTTTTGCCAATTATAAACCGTACCAAGGTTTAACATTTGCATTCTATTAGGTGCTACCAATTGAATAATGGGTTCAAAATCTCCTTGCGGCACTCCGTTAATTGGTTCAACCCAAATAAATACACGCCCGTTTGCCGCGCTGGCCCCTTGTTTATAATTACCACTATTAGCCCCCACAAACGAAAATCTAAGCTCATAAAAAACAGAATCTTCGCCTTTATTGGGGGCATGCACATAAACACCGTTATACCCTAAGGTATCTATTTTTCTGTATAAAGTTGATTGAGTGTTAAAGTCATTAACCTTCACTTCACTAAGAATTCGTGCATTAGAAAGTTGGTCGCCCACAGAAGCCAATAACAATTTATTACTATCGCTTAACACCTGTTGAAACGACTGATTTTTATTATCCTGCTCGGTAAAATAATTCAGGTAAACCTTTGCATTTTTCGACTCCCATTGGGTATTAAAACCCAATACCGTTCGGGCATAATTTCTATCCGAATATTGAAATTCAACGATAATTCTAGAGAATTGGGTTATGAGCTTTTTAGGCATAAAAACTATCTCACCTGTATTATAATCAATGGTATAATCATTCTGCTCTCCTCTTGTTAACTTTTGCCCATCCAAATACACAGCTTCCGTTCCTGATATAATAATAATAAACAACTCTCCATTGGCGCCTTGTAGTCGGTACGGACCTTGATTTCCCTCCTGCCCTTGAATTACATTTCTGGCAAACCTACCTCTCGATAATGCAGCTTCGCCGTTTACTCTTAGTAGTTGTTTTTTATTCAAAGCTATCTCATTATAACTGGCCAATCCACGCGATTTTTTATAATAATTCAAGAAATAGCTAGGCTCTGGTTTTAACATTAAATAATCGCCCACAATCAACTTATGATTTAGCTTAGAAAACTGAATAAATACTCTATCAAAATCTTGCAGCTCTTGGGTATTTCCCTCCGGTTGTATCGGATTATTCTCGTCGCTAATAGCGGCTAAAACATCAATTTCATTATTTAATTTTCCAGCCAACTGTAGGTTTAAATTTGCATTAACAATCGCATTCTGCGTATTGCCAATGCTTAATCCACGCATAATACTACCGCTCGTTTGTAAGCCCTCATTGCCAGCAATAGGATTAAATGCAGTGGTTCCAGCGGGTAACCTATATGGGTTTACTGTTTCCATAAATTCTGGCTGAACCAACCCTAATTCTTTCCGCTTTTGTTTGGATGGAAGGGTGTATCTAAAGGGTAAATATTCTATACTTAAAAGTGTTTGTTTGGGGATGTTTAGGTTAATAAATGTACCCTTATAATAGTCAATTTTATAATCTACTCCCTCTTGGTAATGTAAAACCTTAACACTCCCCTTAACCACAATAAATGTATCTAAAACAAAGGTATCTGCTTCTAATAAAACTTGTTTAAATTGAGGCCTTCCAGAACTTACTTGTTGAGCTCCGAGCCTTAAGAAAACCAAACATATTACCCATGTAAAAATCCATTTCATTCAGATTCTCTTAACGGAATTCGAACTCTAAAACGTGTCCCCTCTCCTAATTTACTTTCAAAGCCAATATCACCACCACCGCTCTCAATCATAGCTTTTACAATAGGTAAACCCAATCCCATACCAATAACTTTTGTACTAAAATAGGGCATAAAAATCTTAGATTTTTGTTCGTCAGATATTCCAGTACCATTGTCCAATACTTCCAAAAATAAATAATTATCTGCTTTGTAAACCTCTATCATTACTTTGCCTTTTTTATCTTCTGGTATAGCCTGACAAGCATTTTTAATAAGATTGGTGAGTGTTCTATTTAAATAACCTAAGTCGAACCACAATTGAGTATCCTCTTCACATGTATAATTTATCTCTCCATCAAAATTTTCTCTTTGTAAATAAACAAGCTCTTCTAATAAATTATTTACGTGAATCCATTCATATTGTGGAGCAGGCATTTTGGCAAAACTACTAAATTCAGTAGCCAAATTACTTAGCGTATCTATCTGTGTAATGAGGGTTCTGGTTACTCGCTGAAAGGTTTCTGGCAATTTAGGTGATTGATCTTTCCATGCTCGTTCTAGATGCTGCACGCTTAATTTCATAGGAGTTAGCGGATTTTTTATCTCATGTGCAATCTGTCGGGCAATATCTCTCCACGCACCTTCGCGTTCGCTTATAGCCAGTTTTTCTGCACTCTCAGCAAGTTGGTCAATCATCAAATTATATTGCTGAACCAAACCTCCTATTTCGTCGTTGCGCGACCATTGAATAGGTTCATTCTGTTTACCAAAAATTGTTTTGGCCATCTGTTGTTGGATCAGCATAAGTGGATAAGAAATATTACGCGAAACCAACCATGCAATTATTCCAATAACCATAAACAGCAAAGCATAAAGATTAATAAAACCCACGATTATACTAGATATCTCAGAGTTTAAATCGATGTTTTGATAAAAATTAGGAAGTTGAACATACCCTAATAGCATTCGATTTTTGCCAAATACTGGCACATAAGCTCCTGTATACTGAAAGGTTGCTATTCTTTCTTGCTGTACATATTGTGATTCACGTAAATTATGTAAATGGTAATAAGCTTGTGCATCCATCAATGGTGCAACAATCCCCTCGGTATATACTTTTTTAATAGTAGAACTCAACATTTCTCCATGCGAGTTAAAGAAAGTTATATCTGTATTGTAAAAATCTGCAATCTGATTGATACTAGCTTCGGCATCACTTTGGCGTTTGTTAAAGTTTATTTCCTGACTTTCATTCTCAATAGCACTAACTACACTGCGCAATTTTTTAACTAACTTTTCTTCCTGTCTAATGGCATTTTGTTTACTAATAAAGCTAATGGTAAAATAGGCTGTACTTCCTAAAGTTAAAAATACTATTAGCAATATCCCCAGTTGAATTCGAGTCCTAATTAGCGATAATTCAGTTTCTTTTAGGGTTATAAATGAGTTTAATTTATGCTGTATAAAAAGATAATACGGATGATTTTTAATATAGCTTAGTCCAAGCCACCTGTTATTAAAAAAAGTATAAATGGCAATCACTATCAAAAATAAAAACGACAATAAAGTAAAGCTCAACGAAAACAATCCTAATGGTTCATACCATGCCGCTTCTTTCCTACTTACCACTACATATAATTGGTCGTTTTCTTTAAACAATAAATGACTGTATCCATTTTCCTCAAAAATACCACTCTTCCCATTTATATCATTGAAAGTAAAAGTGGTTCTATAAGCATATTCACCACTCTGACTCAACAATCTCATATCACGGTATAAAGCAAAAGAATAGGATCGGTGACGGTTATAATGGTTTCTAAACCCATCAATTAATAATTCATCAAATCTGGTCTCGTCTTGAACCAATTTAGGTTGCAAGTGAATAAATATATAACCAGCTATTCCATTCTCATTTCGAACAATAAATCTTCCTAAATAACCTTTTAAATAGGCGTTATTCTTGAGAAATCTAAAGTATTGATTAATGGTAGTGCTACCTAAATTTTGATAAATATAATTTACCTGATTATAATGATAAATATTTCGTGTTTGATAATGAGACTTATTAGCATTGTAATCGTAAACGGTAATATCGTATTTGCCCAGATAGCCCGAGAAATATAGCTGTCGTAGTTTTTTTACCATTTGAGATTTAAATGCAATAGGATTAGAAAAGTAATTTTTTAGAATCTTCTCTGATTCTATTTTCTTTTCAATATCTTCTAAAAAATATTCAGCATTAACATCATTTTGACTAACCAATTTAGCCGCATATAGAAACCTATTTTCCTCTTCTTCGATAGTACTATAATGATATAAGGTAACAGAGGTAATCACGCTCAATAACATTATAAATACAAAATACCTCTGAAACCTCTTTAAATAGTTAACTGCAAAGTTTTCGTATAGGATAAAACTGAATAATAAAATGCTACTAGAAAAGGTATATGAACTATTTCGCTCAAATAAGTATTGAACCAAAAATGGGTGAAGAAAGAAAAAAACCAAACCCACTACAAAGAACTTTTCATAAAAAGAAAGGCTTGCTAATCGCAAGAAAACATACCATTTCTCAAACATTTTGTAACATAAAAAAAGCAGTAAAAA
This sequence comes from Bacteroidia bacterium, assembly GCA_022402405.1. Lineage (GTDB taxonomy): Bacteria > Bacteroidota > Bacteroidia > UKL13-3 > UKL13-3 > B1. The sequence goes on from JAKRSG010000046.1 coordinate 37,821, forward strand.
TGCTAATAGAATTCCTAAAAAGGTAAATCCATTAATACTGTATATATTTTTTACATCAAACGATATCTGAGAGTCAAAAACTAAACTCTTAATGCTGTCAAATGCTGCATCTGCCAAAACCATCGATAGCCAAGTAAGAAATATAAACTTTAACAAGAGTATGGGCTTCGTGCTTTCTACCCCAATACTTTCTTTTCTAATTAAATTAAAGTACCAGAGTAATAACAATACTGAAATCAAAAAATCTCCCAATGAAGGATGATAAATGGAAGATGCATAAATATCCGGACCAAACAACTTTTGGTTATATAAAAAAACGGGTAGTTTGTTTACCATTAATAACCATCTGGTTAATTGCGTAAACCCTATGAACACCACACTTCCTAGTAAAAAGTGCTTATTTATCAACTCTTTGCACAACAAATGAAATAATATTAAACTCATTCCAAATGTTAGGATTATTAGTAATCGAAGCCAATCAGGTGTAATCTTGGGGAAACCAAAAATTTGTATTGAACACAAATAATTCCCTTTTCTATCAAATAAATCTTGAAAATCTTGAATAGGTGATGGACTAAATAGTGCCGAACCTAAAAAGCTAAGGTCTTTGTTTATGTGATTTTGTATATATTGATTTTGAAATTGATAATTCGTTTTAAGTTGATAAAATATGGCTACTTTAAAAGAATTCTGTTGCAGAAATGTTACCAAAAAAGAACCATTGTTGGTGTTTAAATAAAAGAAACCAGGTTTTAAAACAGGTAAATATTTGGAAGAATTAATAGTATTATCCGTCCACAACACCAATGTATCTTGCTTAAATAAATGTATAATCACCTTTTGCTGTTGAGCTAATTCAAGATAATCTGTCCACTTGCGTGCAATCTGCGTGGTGTCTTGAAGTACTTGATAAACAAGATCTCTACATTCTGCTTCTTTATCTAGTATTACTTGCTGAATGTGCTCATAATTGTTTTGAGCCTGTTGTTTAGTATCTTGTAAAATACCTATTTCTGAACCTATAAGCGAAAATAAAAAAACGATGCTTATAACAAACCAAAGTAGATATTTAAGTAAATTATTCAAGATTAAAATTCTTTGGGTTTACCTAGCATCTGCTATCTTTCTCTAAGTAATTTTGAACATAATCCTTCACCCCTTCCTCTATACTTGTAAAGGGCGTTGTGTAACCACTGGCATGTAATTTATGCATGGTGGCTTCAGTAAAATATTGATAAGATTCTCGAATATCCTCTGGACTAGGGATATAATTTATTTTAACAGGTTTATCCAACGCACTAAAAATAGCACTGGCCAGGTCATTCCATGTTCTAGCATTACCACAACCTAAATTGTAAATTCCAGAATTCTTTCTGTGGTGCATTAAAAACAAACATACATCGCACAAATCTTTTACATAGATAAAGTCGCGCATCTGCTCGCCATCCTTATATTCTACTCTGTGCGATTTAAACAACTTCACTTCAGATGTCTGTTTAATCTGATGATATGCATGAAAAACAACACTTGCCATTCTACCTTTATGATACTCATTCGGACCATAAACATTAAAGAATTTTAGTCCAGCCCAAAAATAAGGCCTATTCTCTTGGCTTAAAACCCATTTATCAAAATCGTTTTTAGAATTACCATATGGATTTAATGGATGCAGTACATCTAATTTAGCTTCATCATCTGTATATCCATTTTCACCCGCTCCATAAGTAGCTGCACTGGATGCATACACAATTGGTATTCCCTCACTCGCACAAACTCCAAATAATCTCTGGCTGAACCAAAGATTTAATTCATTAAATATTTGCACATCTTTCTCACTGGTATCCGTTCTAGCACCTATATGAAAAACAAATTGAACTTCGTGCGCATTTTTATCTAACCAATCAAAAAAATTCGGGCGGGTAACTAACTCTTTATATTTTTTTCCTTTGAGATTTTTGGCACGTTCAGGTATATCATTAAAATCGTCTACTAGAACTAAGTCAAAATATTGGTTAGCATTTAAATACGCCACCAAACAACTTCCAATAAAACCTTCGGCTCCTGTAACAATAATCATATTAGTAGATTAGAAAACGAAAGTAAGGAAACTAAAGTTAATGTGAAAGTTTTGGAAGTAAACTAGTGAGTGTTTTATTCACCAAAGTACTCCACAAAATTATTTTCCGTTTCTATCAACTTTATACTGTGCAAATTACCATTTTCTATTTGAGGGGCTATGATATCCCAAACAGCCACCACAATATTTTCTATAGATGGCATCATATTTTGTAAAAATGGCACATCCTCATTTAGATTTTTATGGTCTAACTGCTCAGTAACCGATTCTTTAATAATTTTCTTTAATTTTTTTAAATCCATTACCATACCTGTTTCTGGATTGGCAATACCTTTAATAGTAACAAAAAGCTCAAAGTTATGACCGTGGTAATATTTATTAGAACACTTTCCAAAAAAAGCCTCGTTTTCTTCCTGCGACCAATTTTTGTTGTACAATTTATGAGCAGCATTGAAACGCTCTCTTCTAGTAATATATACTATTTTCTGTTTTTCAGCCATATAGCTTTTAAAAATTCGGTCGCAAATATATCCATTTTATCTGGTAATAAACAAATGTTTTGGTTCAGACAAGAGTAAAAGACTAATAGCTATTATCTGCGTTTACTAATATATTTGGGGCATAACAAATCTCTTCCGAAACAGGGAGTCTGTTTATAATTCCCAACGATTTGAGGTCGTTTAGGATAGACAACAACTGAATTTCATCTATCTCTTCAGAATAGGCATACTCCAATTCGCTGAACCATTGTTTGGCATCCTCTAACTTTAGTTGATATCTCCAAGCTACCATTTGAGTGGCTTCTTTTTCTTTGAATTTAAGCTCGTAACAACTTTTGTTAACGATATCTAAAACGGTATTTACTAAATCTGGATTTTCTTCTATAAATTGATTTCGAGCAACTACTGCAAAACAAGGCCATGGGGTTCTGCATTCTCCCAAAAACTTAAACTCACCAGCATCTACGAGCGGTTTAGTCATATATTTCTCCCACATAAAAACATGTGGTTCACCTTTGGCAAGCAATTTCCTTGCACCATCCATATTCCCTACTACCTCAAAATCTAAAGCTGAATCTATGGTAAATCCCAAATTTCTGGCATTTACAAACGACATCAAATGAGAGCCTGAACCATATCTACTGATGGCATATTTGGCACCGTTAATTTCGCTTAATTGGTTAATCGGGCTATTTTTACCAGTATATATCCCCCAACGTAAAGGAGAATTAACATAGAACTGAACAATTTTACTTGGATTTCCATTTAATATATCGGCTACAATTCCTTCTGTAAGTGTAATAGCCATATCGAGCTCATTAGCTCGCAAAGCGTTGCACATTGCACCTGTTCCTCCCGGTATATCTTGCCATTCAATTGAGATACCTTCATTGGCAAAAACCCCGTTCTCATTGGCTATGTGCCATGCTAAGTTAAAGTGTTCTGGCACACCGCCCACCCTCACTAACTTTTTCATGCTAGTTTGATCTAATAAATCCATCGAAATTTGAAATTAAATATAGGTTCAGACCGTAATTAAAAATGCAGCAACAAAAATAGATAACACTAAATTATAAAAAATGATTTAGATTATATATTATTTATTTGATTCTTCATTTATCTCCTCTAAAAAAACTATTCGATTTTCTTCACTAACTTGGATATTTCGTTTTCTTGCCTGGGATAAAGCCCTCTCAATAGCAACATTTACATCATAGCCAAGCAACAAAATAAATGTGTTTATGTAAATTAGCATCATAACTACTAACAAAGCTCCAATAGAACCATACAACTTATTATAGGAGTTAAAATGATTTATGTATTGTGAAAAACCATATGTAGTTAGCAAAATAATGAGAGTAGCACTAATCGCACCAACGCTAAAAAAGTTTAATTTCCTGCTTCTAGCAGGAGCATAATAATATATAGCACTTACAATCCCTAAAACAATCAACCCAGCAACTATCATATTAAAGCCCGCAATTAATGTGGGAATGGTTGAACCTGGGAAGTATTTTACCTTCTCTAAATATGAAATCAAGACGGTTCCGACGGTTACCATTAAAACAGATACCAAAATCAAAACAGTTGCAAAAAGCGACAAGCCAATAGCTACCAATCGTTGCTTTAAAAAAGTTCTATTCTCATTTTCATAATTGAACTTATTAAGTAAATCCATTAGGTTATGAAAACCATTCGTAGAAAAATACATGGCAGATATAAAACCAACCGATAATAAACCACTTCGTTGATTTTTTAAAATATCAGACAAAGTTTCTTTTATCGTTTCAAATGTACTAGGAGGTATGGCTTGCGCAATGAAAAACAATATCTCGTCTGGCTTATATTTTAATGGGAGATAAGCTATCAGGGTAAAGAAAAAAATTACTGTTGGGAACAAGGCTAGAAAAAAATTAAAAGCTAATGCAGAAGCCCTTAAATTCAACTCACTTTTTCCCATATTTCTGATAAAAAACTCCAAAACCGCATATAAAGAAACCTCTGGGGTTCCGGGCATACTAATCTCTGATGCTTTTTTTACCAGCCATTTTACAGGTTTTAGAAAAAGTAGTTTATTAAAAATCATGCCTCCTAATATTTGTCAAAATAGGGTTTTAAAGCGTTAATTAACTTTTCAGGAGCATCGCACGGCCTTTGAGTTTTCATGTTAATACAAACTAAAGTAGTTTCCCCTTGGTTCAGCAAAACACCTGCCTCATTAAATATCTCATATAGAAACTCAATACGCACCGAAGGGAACTTTTTTATTGTAGTTCTTACCGTTAATAAATCATCGTATAAAGCTGGTTTTAGATATTTGCAACTTAAATGCAAAACGGGCATCATGATACCTTCGTCTTCAAACAATTTATAACTTAA